>NZ_DAIOIA010000151.1:0-5890 GCF_036744435.1 Propioniciclava sp.
CACCGACGCGCCGAAAGCGCGGCGAAGTGGGCTACACCCTCATCTGGGAAGAGCCGCATAAGACGCGCGCAACCTGGAGAACCGGTCGACGAAATAGTCGCGGGCCGGGTACCCCTCGGTGACCGCCTCGCCGCACAGCACGGTGTAGAGCTCGATCAGCCCGGGAATGGCCTGGTTGTGCATCGCCTGTGCAAGCACCACCTCGACCAGTCCCTGCGGGGCCTCGCTGGGCTGCGGCTTGGCGACCGCGTCCCGCTGCTCGAGGACCGCGATCAGCAGGGCCCGCTTGCTCGGGAAGTAATGCAGGATGCTGGTATGACCCAGACCCACCCGGTCGGCCACCTCCTGCAACGACCCACCCTGGTAGCCGCGGGCGGCGAACACATCGAACGCGGCCTCGATGATCTGCCGCCTCCGTTGCGCCGACTTCCCATAAGGCCCCCGCTTGCGGTCTTGTGTCTTCATCGAGCAAAACAGTACCGGCCGCGTCCACTCCTCGGTTGAATTTCGAGCAACTACTCGATTTTTGTGCTAGCGTCCAGCCCAGCCTGGGGAGCAGCCTCGGCTACCCCCTCACAACGATGTGGAGGCACATGCGAACCCTCACGCGACGCCGAGCCCTAGGCCTCGGCCTGGGCACCGTGGCCGCGGGCATACTGGGCGGATGCGCGACACCGGGCACGACCTCGGTGAACAGTTTGCCGGTCATCCCCGCGAAGGCCCCTGGCGAGAAGGTCACCCTCACCTATTGGGCGTGGCTGAAAGACCTGCAGAAGGTCGCCGACATCTGGAACGCACAGCACCCCGACATCCAGGTGAACACGGTCTGGATCCCCGGCGGCAACAGCGGCGGCTACCAGAAGATGTACTCCGCACTTGCAGCCGGCGGCGGACCCGACCTGGCCCAGATCGAGATGCGGTCGATCCCCGAATTCATCCTCGTCAACGGCCTGGTCGACCTCTCCCGCTACGGCGCCAACGATCACGCCCAGCAATTCGACCCCACCCTGTGGAGCCAGGTCAGCTTCACCGGAGGCGTGTTCGGCGTACCGCAGGACTCCGGCCCGATGGGCTTCTACTACCAGACCGAGTTGCTCGACAAGGTCGGCGCCAAGCCGCCGACCAACTGGGACGACTGGCGCGCGGTCGCCACCGAGCTGCGCAGGGTCGACAGCTACCTGGAATGCTTCTCGCTCTCGGACGCCAGCTACTTCTCCTCGCTGGCCATCCAGGCCGGCGCCGAGTGGCTCAAGCCCACCAACGACGGCTGGGTGATCAACATGACCGACGACGCCACCATGAAGGTCGCCCGGTTCTTCGACAAGGTGATCGACGACGGCCTGGTCACCACCGAGATCTCGCCGTTCTCGCCGGCCTGGTTCGCGGCCTGCGGCAAGGGCGGGATCGCCGCCCTCACCGGCGCCAGCTGGGCGGACGCCCTGATCGAGGGCGTGGCCGGCGGCAAGGGCCGCTGGCGGGTCGCGCCGATGCCACGGTGGGACAGCGGCTTCGGCTCGAGCTACTGGGGCGGGTCGACCACCGCGGTGCTGTCCAGCAGCCGTCATCCGAAGGAGGCGCTTGAGTTCGCCATCTGGCTGAACAGCTCACAGCAAGGCATCGACGGACTGATCGAGAACAGCGGCATCGGCTGGTCGGCCAACCCCGGCTACATCGGCAGCGCCCGGCAGCAGGCGTCCGAGTTCTTCAGCGGCCGGGACTACAACCAGGAGATCTTCGTCCCCGCAGCCAAGCAGCAGAACGCGAACTGGAGCTGGTGGCCGATCACCCAACAGTCCTTCAACATCCTCGCCGACGGTTTCCGCCGCAAGGCCACCGGCGGGACCTTGGTGGACGCCGTCGCGACCGCCGAGAAGAACATCCTGACCGCCTTCACCAACAAAGGCCTGAGCATCCGGAAGGGATCGGCATGAGCTCCACGCAGCCGCACGCCCGCAAACTGAACGCCGCGACCCGACGCGCCCCCTGGATCCTCCTCGCCCCGTTCCTGGCGCTGTTCACCCTTACCTTCGTCCTGCCCATCCTGACCGCGGTCGGCTCCAGCTTCACCCGGGTGACCCGGGCCGGGCTCTTCGGCGAGGAGGGTGTCACCAGCGGTTTCGCGGGTTTCGCCAACTACGCCCAGGCAATCGGCGACGGCAACTTCATCGCCTCCATCGGACGCATGCTGCTGTTCGGCATCATCCAGGTACCGGTGATGATCGTGCTGGCGACCATCCTGGCATTACTGCTCGAATCGGCATCGGCGAAATGGCCCGGCCTGTTCCGCGCCGCCTACTTCATGCCGTACGGCGTCCCGGGCGTGATCGCCACCATCCTTTGGTCGTTCCTCTACGTGCCGGGACTCAGCCCGATCGTCGACGTCGCCGGCTGGGTGGGTCTCGACCTCGACTTCCTCGGCGCCGACACCGTGCTGTGGTCGATCGCCAACATCGTCACCTGGAGCTACGCCGGCTACAACATGCTGATCATCGTCGCCCAGCTGAAGGCGATCCCGAACGAACTCTACGAGGCGGCACGCGTCGACGGCGCCACGCCCTTCCAGGTCGCCTGGCGCATCCAGATCCCGCTGATCGTCCCGGCCCTGATGCTCACCACGGTGTTCTCTATAATCGGCACGCTGCAGCTCTTCGCCGAACCCCAGGTGCTGAGCAAGGTCGCTCCGGCGATCGACAGCCAGTTCACTCCCAACCTGTCCGCCTTCACCACAGCCTTCGCCTACAACGACTACAACGTCGCCGCGGCCCAGGCGGTGCTCATCGCGGTGGTCGCGTTCGCACTCTCGTTCGTCTTCCTCCGCTTCACCAACCGGGAGGACTCGTGAGCACCACCACCGTTTCGAAGCCGGCCCGGACGGCCGGATCCAACGATCACTCCAACCGCTCCGCGGGGCGCTCCGCGGGCATGACCATCGTGGTCACCGGTCTGCTCGTGATCGTCGCGTTGTACTTCATCGTGCCCGTTTACTGGGTTCTGGTGGCCGCGTCCAAGACCAGCGAGGACCTGTTCTCAACGTTCGGGTTCTGGTTCGCCCCGAACTTCGCGCTATGGGAGAACCTGACCCGGGTCGTCACCTATGACAACGGCATCTTCGTGCGCTGGTTCCTCAACTCGGTCCTGTATGCCGGAGTGGGGTCGTTGATCGCCACCTATCTGGCGGCGGCCGGCGGGTACGCCCTAGCCAAGTACAAGTTCAAGGGCAGCAACCTGATCTTCGGCATCATCCTGGGCGGTGTTCTGGTACCGGGCACCGCCACCGCGTTGCCGCTGTTCCTGCTGTTCAGCCAGCTGGGTATGGCCAACACCTACTGGAGCGTGCTGATCCCGTCGCTGGTCTCACCGTTCGGGCTGTTCCTTTGTCGGATCTACGCCGACGCGACCGTGGACGACGCACTGCTCGAGGCCGCTCGCCTGGACGGCGCCAGTGAGCTGCGGATCTTCCACACCATCGGGCTCAACATCCTCACCCCGGCCCTGGTGACCGTCTTCCTCTTCCAGCTCATCGGCATCTGGAACAACTACTTCCTGCCGCTGGTGATGCTGGCAGACTCCCAGCTGTATCCGATCACGCTCGGCCTGAACAACTGGCTGAGCCAGGTCGATCGGTTGCCCGAGTTCTACGAGCTGACCACCGGCGGCGTCCTGCTTTCGACCATCCCGCTGGTCATCGCGATGGTTGTCCTGCAGCGCTTCTGGCGCGGCGGGCTCACGGAAGGAGCGGTCAAGTAGCCGCCCACTATCTGCTCGATCGGGGGCCTGGGTCCGGTACCCGGGCCCCCGCCCGTTCCCGGCTGGACAGCGACGCGCCGGAACTGTCGTTGAACGGGGACTGGCGGTTCCGGCTGCTGCCCGGCGCCCCCGGTGGCGCCGTCGCGGTGCTGCCGGACGGCGGAGCACCCGACGCGATCGCCGAGGACGGCTTCGACGACTCCGGCTGGAACGAGCTCCCCGTCCCGTCCCATTGGGTGCTGCACGGTGGCGGACGCTACGGGCGTCCGATCTACACCAATGTGCAGTTCCCGTTCCCGATCGAACCCCCGTTCGTGCCGGACGACAACCCGACCGGCGACCACCGCCGGCGCTTCGCGTTGCCCGCGGACTTCGCCGGCGCGGCGTCGGTGCTGCTGCGCTTCGACGGGGTCGAGTCGCGCTACCGGGTCTGGCTGAACGGGGTCGAGATCGGCATCGGGTCGGGCAGCCGGTTGGCGCAGGAGTTCGACGTGACCCATGCCGTCCGCCCCGGCGAGAACCTGCTGGTGGTGCGCGTGCACCAGTGGTCGGCGGCCAGCTACCTGGAGGACCAGGACCAGTGGTGGCTGCCGGGCATCTTCCGCGACGTGACGCTGCTCGCCCGCCCCGCGGGCGCCCTGGACGACGTCTGGCTGCGCACCGATTACCACGCCGGACGGGGCTCGATCCGTCCCGAGATCGTGGCCGCCGACGACGCCTACCCGATGACCCTGCGGGTGCCCGAGCTGGGCGTCGAGGTGACCTGGCATTCGGCGTCCGAGGTGTCGGGTATCGACGCCGGCCCGGTGCAGCCCTGGTCGGCGGAGCTGCCGCGGCTCTACGACGCCACGGTCGCCTCCACCGGTGAGACCGTGCGGCTGCGGCTCGGCTTCCGCACCGTCGAGATCGCCGGCGACCGGCTGCTGGTCAACGGCGAACGGCTGGTCTTCCACGGAATGAACCGGCACGAGACGCACCCCGATCGCGGCCGGGTCTTCGACGAGGACTGGGCCCGTGCCGACCTGCTGCTGATGAAGCGGTTCAACGTGAACGCGATCCGCACCAGCCACTATCCCCCGCATCCGCGGCTGCTCGACCTGGCCGACGAGCTCGGCCTCTGGGTGATCCTGGAGTGCGACCTGGAGACCCACGGCTTCGAGCCGGGTGGCTGGCGGGACAATCCGAGCGACGACCCGGCCTGGCGGGAGGCGATGCTCGACCGCATCGAACGCACCGTCGAGCGGGACAAGAACCATCCGTCGATCGTGCTGTGGTCGCTGGGCAACGAGTCAGGAACCGGGCAGAATCTGGCCGCGATGGCGTCCTGGGTGCATGGCCGCGACCCCGACCGGCCGGTGCACTACGAGGGCGACTACACCGGCGCGTACACCGACGTGTACTCGCGGATGTACTCCTCGGTTCCCGAGACCGCGTCGATCGGCCGCGACGACTCCGGCGCGCTGCTGTTCGGCTGTTCGGCGTCCGAATCGGCGCGGCAGCGCTCCAAGCCGTTCCTGCTCTGCGAGTACGCCCACGCGATGGGCAACGGCCCGGGCGCGCTCGATCAGTACGAAGAGCTGGTCGAGCGGTATCCGCGGCTGCACGGCGGGTTCATCTGGGAATGGCGCGACCACGGACTTCGCACGCACACCGCCGACGGCATCGAGTTCTTCGGCTACGGCGGCGACTTCGGCGAGGTGGTGCACGACGGCAACTTCGTGATGGACGGCATGGTGCTCTCCGACGGAACCCCCACCCCCTCGCTGCACGAGTTCGCCCAGGTCGCCGCGCCGTTCGCGATCGAGGTGGCCGACGTGCTCACGATCCGCAGCCGGCGGCACAGCGCCGACTCGGCGGACGTGGTGTTCGCCTGGTCGGCCGAGGCCGACGGCGAGCCGCTGGCCTCCGGCGAGTTGGACGTGCCCCCGCTGGAACCCGGCGCATCGGTGGCCGTGGCGCGTCCGACGCTGCCCGAACTGCCCGACGGCGCAGGCGAGCTGTGGCTGAACGTGACGGCGCGGCTGGTCGCGCCGACCGCGTGGGCGCCGGCCGGCCACCCGCTGGTGACGGCCCAGGGCCTGATCGCGCGGGCGCCGGAGGCGACCCTGCGATGGTCGCCGTCACCGCGCGCCCCGGCCACCGG
>NZ_DAIOIA010000152.1:0-5882 GCF_036744435.1 Propioniciclava sp.
CGGGCCCGCCCGGTTCGAGGCCGGACGCCTCGTCGAGTTGGCCGGCGAACCGGTCCGTGGACCTCGGTTGGCGTTGTGGCGGGCCCCTACCGACAACGACCGCGGCGCCGCGTTCGGCAGCTACCAGGACGCCGACCCCACCCTGCCGCCGTGGCGCGCCACGCCAGCCCCACCCTGGGACGTCCGCTGGCGGGAGGCCGGCCTGGACCGGATGGTCCCGCGGGTGGTGTCCGCGTCCGGGTCGGCGAGCCGGCTGCGGGTCCGCACCCGGTGGGCGGCGGCGAACTCACGTCTCGCCGTGATCTGCGACGAGCACTGGTGGCTCGACGAGAGTGGCTTGGCTCTGGCCGTGGATTTGGAGCCCGGCGCCGGGTGGCAGCTGATCTGGCCGCGGCTCGGCGTCCGCTTCGATCTGCCGACCGGCGTGGACGGCGCCTCCTGGTTCGGGCCGGGCCCGCTGGAGTCGTATCCGGACAGCCTCCGGGCCGCCCGGGTGGGCCGCTTCAGCGCGACGCTCGATGAGTTGACCGTCGGGTACGCACGCCCCCAGGAGAGCGGGCATCGCAGCGATCTGCGCTCGCTCACCGTGCGCCGATCCGGGGCCGACTGGCTGCGCATCGACGCCGGTCCGGACGCCGCGGGTCGGCTTCCCGGCTTCACGCTCACGCCACACACCGCCGAGGAGGTCGACCGCGCCGCGCATCCCCACGAACTGCCGCCGTCGAGCGCCACCCGGCTGTATCTGGACGCGGCTCAGAACGGTCTCGGCTCGCGGGCCTGCGGTCCCGACGTGTGGCCGGCGCAGGCGCTTGCCCCCCGGGCGGCGTCCCTTCGGCTCCGGTTCGCCCCCGGCTGACGCCGATCGCCTGGCCGCGCGGCGCGGCGTCCGTTACAGGCCGAGCAGTGCCGTCAGCTCGCCGACGTCGTGCACGACCGCGGTGGGTTCGACCGCCCGTAGTTCGTCGGCGCTCGCCGCTCCCCAGGTGACCCCGATGCTCCGGACGCCGGCCGCCCGGGCCGCCTGCATGTCGACGACGGCGTCCCCGACGTAGACGGCGTCGTCGGCGTCCGCATCGATGCGGTTCAGGGCATGCAGCAGCGGCTCGGGCGAGGGCTTGTGAGTGGCGGTGTCCTCCTCGGTCGCCAGCAGCGGGATCTGCCCGGTCAGGCCCACGCACTCCAGGCTGACCAGCGCCGAGTGATGCCGTTTCGAGGTGACCACCCCGAATGCCCGGCCGGACGCCCGCAGCGCCTCGATCAGGGCGGCAACCCCGTCGAACTGCCGCACATAGGTGTGGTGGTTGGCCAGGTTCCACTCCAGGTAACGCGCGGTCAGCTCGTCGGCCGACTCCGGGGAGAGCGCGGTGAAGGTCTCGGTCAGGGATCGTCCGATCCACTCCTTGCACTGCCCGAGCGTCGGCTCCCAGCCCAGGGTCTCCGACACCGTGCGCTTGAAGGTCGCGACGATGAGCGGGACGGTATCGGCCAGCGTGCCGTCGAGATCGAACAGAACGGTCTTGGGAGCCACGAAATTCACCGGTTCAGCCTAATCGGCCCCGCGGGCGTCCCATGTTCACCGATCCTTCCCGGACGTTGCCCAGCGTTGGGTTCGTTGCATAGGTTCAAACCTGAGCAAGGACGCCGAACCTGGGCAACGTGGACGGCGGCCGCGGCGGACCGGCCTCGGCGGGACCGGCGCGGGTGGCCGTCCGTGCTGTGTCGGACCCGTCCACCGGCAGGTGAGAGAGGAAGCGCATGACGGACTCCCCCGCTAGGCCGCGCGGGCGCCGGCCGGGCCGCGCCGACACCCGCGGCACGATCTGCCGGGCCGCGCTCACCCTGTTCTCGACGATCGGCTACGACAAGGTGTCGCTGCGGGCCATCGCCCGCGAGGCCGACGTCGACCCGGCGCTGATCCACCACTATTTCTCCAGCAAGTCGGACCTGTTCGCGCAGACGGTGCTCGACCTGCCCCTGGACGCCGACCGCCTGGTCTCGGACGTGCTGGCCGGGCCGCGCGACCAGATCGGCCAGGCCGCGGTGGCCGCCTTCCTCGCCGCCTATGACGGTCCCGACGGCGGACGCGAACGGTTCACCGCGATGCTGCGCTCGGCGGTCGCCGAGGAGGTCGTTCAGCGTCCGATGAGCGAGTTCATGTCCAAGGAGGTGTTCGGGGCGATCGCCGAGCGGCTCGGACACGTCAATTTCAAACTGCGGGGGCAGTTGGCGGTCAGTCTGGTGCTGGGCATGGCGCTCAGCCGCTACATTCTGCGACTGCCCACGCTGACCGCCGCCTCCGACCAGATGATCATCGAGGAGTTGCGTCCCTGATAGTGGTGTAGCGCGGATCGTGTGATCGTGCCCGGCATGTCGTGGGGGCGTGAGCGCGGTCACCGCGTGATCCTTCGAGTGAGACCTCTCACAGCCAACACTCTCGAAAGGAACTATCACGATGACCGCTCCTGCCATGATCGACCCTGCCCGTTTGTTGGGCCAAGCAGTCGGCGACGCGTCGCCGGATCTGATGCGGCACTTGCTGGGCACGGTGATCAACGCGTTGTTGTCGGCTGAGGCCGACGCGGTGTGTGGCGCCGAGTGGGGCCAGGCCAGCCCCGAGCGGACGAACCAGCGCAACGGCTACCGGCATCGCGAGCTCGATACCCGGGCCGGCACGATCGATGTCGCGATCCCGAAACTACGGCAGGGCTCCTACTTTCCCGACTGGCTGCTGGAACGCCGCAAGCGGGCCGAATCGGCGCTGATCTCGGTGGTGGCGACCTGCTACTTGCTCGGGGTGTCGACCCGCCGGATGGACAAGCTCGTGCAGACCCTGGGGATCACCTCGCTGTCGAAGTCGCAGGTGTCGCGGATGGCCACCGACCTCGACCAGCAGGTGACCGCGTTCCGGACCCGGCCGCTGCATGAGGCGGGACCGTTCACCTTCGTCGCGGCGGACGCGAACGGGCCGGACTCATCCAGCCGGCGAGGGGTCTGTCCGATTAACGGTGGGCGGCATCTGGCGTTTACTGGTTGTTCCCTGCCGGGTCGAGACGGCCCGGGAAGGTGATTGCGAACGCGTTGAGTGCCGGCTTCCACCGGTTCATCCATCGTGTCTTGGCGGTCCCGGTGGGGTCAAGGGATCGGGCCACGAGGTAGAGGCACTTGAGGGCGGCCTGGTCGGTCGGGAAGTGACCTCGGGCGCGGACGGCCCGGCGGAAGCGGGCGTTCAGGCTCTCGATCGCGTTCGTGGTGCAGATGACCCGGCGGATCTCGACGTCGTAGTCGAGGAACGGGATGAACTCGGTCCAGGCGGAACGCCACAGCCCGATCGCCGCCGGGTACTTGGTGCCCCACTTCTCGGCGAACTCCTCGAACCGGGCCGCGGCCGCGGCCTCGGTCGGGGCGGTGTAGACCGGTTTGATGTCGCGGGCGATCTGGTCCCAGTTCTGACGGGCGGCGTACTTGAACGTGTTCCTCAGAAGATGAATGACACACGTCTGAACGGTGGTGTGCTCCCACACGGTGTTCACCGCCTCCGGCAGACCCTTCAGCCCGTCACACACGAGCATGAGCACGTCGACGACGCCGCGGTTCTTCAGTTCGGTGAGCACGTTCAGCCAGTGTTTGGCGCCTTCACCGCCGGCCCCGGCCCAGATCCCCAGAATGTCTCGCTGCCCATCGACGGTGACGCCGATGGCCACGTAGAACGCCTTGTTGGTGACCTGTCCGTCGCGGACCTTGACGTGGATCGCGTCGATGAACACCACCGGGTACACCGAGTCCAGTGGCCGGTTGGCCCATTCGGTCATCTCCTCGACCACTTTGTCGGTGATCCGGGAGATGGTGTCCTTGCTCATCGCTTGGCCGTAGGTGTCGGCGAAGAACGCACAGATCTCACCAGAGGTGAGTCCTTTCGCCGACAACGACAACACCATCGCATCAACCCCGGACAGCCGGCGCTGCCGCTTACGGACCACAAGGGGTTCGAACGAGCCGTGCCGGTCCCTGGGCACCTCGATGCTGACCGGGCCCAGCTCGGTGTGAACCGTCTTCACCCTCGTTCCGTTGCGCTCGTTGGGCTGCTCGGCGCCGGCCTTGGTGTCCCGGTCGCCGTGCTCGTAGCCCAGATGTTCGTCGAGCTCGGCCTCCAGGGCGGTTTCCAGGACCTGCTTGGTCAGCGCCGCCAACGGGCTGCCGGGCCCGACCAGCGACACCCCCTCAGCCCGGGCCTGCTCGATCAGCTGCGCAGCTACCGAACCCGGCGCCGCCTTCCTCGGATTTGCCACATCGGTCATCGTGTCGGTCACGAGAACCTGCCTTCCTCACCAGGCATTCACCCGGCGTGTCGGGCCAGACCCGCCCACCGTTTATCTGACAGTCCCGTGAAGAGCCGTTTTAGCCACACGCCTCTAGATAACTCATTATCTTGTCGTGTTGGTGTCGCTTAGTCATTATCTTGTCGGGCTGGCATACTCGCTGGTGCGCCAGATTCGGGTTGTTCTCGATTCAAGAGGTTCACAGATCCCAGTCGACCGCCTTGTCGCGGTAACCAGCGACCGAGACGGTCACGCGGGCAATCACGAACGTGGTTTCGTGTTCTTTTGTCACCGGGTCGACCCGAACGGTCTTTCGAAATGGGACGGATACCCTGTGCCCGGTCGGAGATGATGTCACCGTTCCTCCGACAGATCCGGGGTCGACTCGGACAATGCCGGCCTTGGGCTCCCCAGTCTTGGCGTCTAACGCCGTTACAGTCACCTGCACCGAGCCTTCCCTGCCTGAAGGAACGACCAGGGGAACTGGTGCAAAGCGAACCACGAGCTCAGCCGAGGGTGGCGGGAGTGGCAGGTTTGGCGGGGGTGGGTTAAGTATCTCCAGGGTGATAGCCGTGGGATCGTGGTCAGATAGCTGCCCGCATGGAACCGTTGTGGGTTCGCTCGACTTGTACGTCTCATGCTTGCCGACCCAGATCAGGTCGATCCCGCTGCCGGCAACGACGGTCATCGACTCAAGCAATCGAGCGGCCAGAGGGTCGTCCTGCCCCGTGTTGAAGTCACCGCCCAGGACAGGCCACACCGATGCTGGGGTCTGGGCCGCCTGCTGAGCGAGCAGACTCATGTGGTTGGCCATGTATTCACTGTGAACATGATGAGTGACGTGGGTGGACCTTACCCGGCTCTTCCCAGATGAGGGTGTAGCGCACGTCGCGCGGCGGGCCGGCGCGTCGGTGGCCGGATAGAGGTCGAGGTCTCCCGAGGATGAGAGCTCCTACACACTCAGCCCGAAAGACCTCGACGTGCACGACGCTACCGCCGGCGGGCGCGCTGATGCGTTCGCCAGCCCCGACCTGACTGCCTTCTGCCGCCTCGACGAACTCGGCCTCGTTGTCACCGGGCAGCGACTCGAGCCGGATCGTGCCGTATTGGCCTGCCAGGTGGTCGAGCCCGACCAGTGGTGCCGGCGCTGCGGCTGCGAAGGGAGACCACGTGACACCGTGGTCCGACGGCTTGCCCACGAACCACTGGGCTGGCGGCCCACGACGCTGGAGGTCGTCGTGCGCCGTTACCGCTGCAGCGGCTGCGGGTATGTGTGGCGCCAGGACACCACCGCCGCGGCCGAGCCCCGGGCCAAGTTGTCTCGGCGCGCTCTGCGGTGGGCGCTGGAAGGGATCGTGGTCCAGCACCTGACCGTGGCTCGGGTCGCCGAGGGGCTCGGGGTGGCCTGGGACACCGCCAACGACGCCGTTCTGGCCGAGGGCAAGCGGGTGCTGATCGACGAGGAGCACCGCTTCGAGGGGGTGAAGGTCGTCGGGGTCGATGAGCACGTGTGGAGGCACACCCGTCGCGGCGACAGGTACGTCACCGTGATCATCGACCTCACCC
>NZ_DAIOIA010000153.1:0-5733 GCF_036744435.1 Propioniciclava sp.
GCCAGCGGCTTGGCTGCCTTCACCCAGACCTTCACGGGCGTGGGGGCGGAGTCGATGACATGGGCCCATGCCGAGGCGAGGGTGGCGTCGTCGGCCATCACACTCTCCTCAATACGCCGGGTTCTAGGGACGATGTGTCCACAATCGTCATCCACAGGTGTGGACAACGTACACGAAGACGTCCCCGGACGTGGCCTCCTCGTGGGGAGTCACGCTAGTCCTGTGGGTGACGACCGGCAACCGAGCCGATTTGATTCCGTGTTCGAATCCCGCTGCTCTCGGCGTGTCGGCTCGACGTGCCGCCCTGGAACCGTTCGGTTTGCTCCCAGGGGACGCCTCCGCGTATCGTTGGGTAGTCGTCGTCTTTGGCGATGCCTGGGTCCACTGTGGGTCCAGTCGATCCGATCAGACCGTGATCACGAGGGAGAACAGGCGTGAGCAAGCGCACTTTCCAGCCGAGCAACCGGCGTCGCAGCCGCACCCATGGGTTCCGTCTGCGCATGCGGACGCGCGCCGGACGCAGCATTCTGGCCGCGCGCCGCCGCAAGGGCCGCGTCCGCCTCGCCGGCTGACGACAGAACCACCGCAGCGGTGTTGCCCGCCGAACACAGACTGCGCACCTCGGACGAGTTCCGTTCCGTGGTGCGTCAGGGTGTCCGGGCGGGTCGCCATGCCCTGGTAATACACGCACGAGCTACGCCGACTCAGGCGAGTCGAGCCGGGTTCGTGGTGTCCAAGGCGGTTGGCAACGCCGTGACCCGTAACCGGGTCAAGCGCCAACTCCGGCACTTGGTCGCGGGCGAGCTCGCGCACACCCCGATCGGTGTGGCCGTCGTGGTGCGGGCGCTGCCGCCTGCCGCCGCCGGACACCTGGCCGAGGACTTGGGCCAGGCGTGGGCGTCCGCGCTGGGCAAGCTGGGTGTGACCCGATGAAGTACGTCCTGATCGGCCTGCTCAAGGCCTACCGCGCGGTCATCAGCCCGCTGTACGGGAACGTGTGCAAGTTTCACCCCACGTGCTCGGCCTACGCTCTGGACGCCGTCCGGATGCATGGAGCCGTCAAGGGCACGTGGCTGACCATGAAGCGCCTCGTGCGCTGCCATCCCTGGTCGCTCGGGGGCTATGACCCCGTGCCGGCCACTGACGCACAGAAGGTGCAGCGTGTTTGACGGGATTCTCGGCTTCCTGGACATGATCATGCAGCCGATCTATGCCGCGATGTCCGGCATTCTGGTCGGCTTCCATTGGCTCTACAGCCAAGTGTTGGACAGCGAGTCCGGCTGGACGTGGGCGCTGGCGATCGTGTCGCTGACCGTCGTCGTCCGCATGCTGATGATTCCGCTGTTCGTCAAGCAGATCAACAGCTCTCGCTCTATGCAGTTGGTCGCGCCGAAGACGCGCGCCCTGCAGGAGAAGTACGGCAACGACCGGAACAAGCTCGCCGAGGAGATGCAGAAGCTCTACCGCGAGGAGGGCGTCAACCCTGCCGCCTCGTGCCTGCCGCTGCTGATCCAGATGCCGATCTTCCTGGGCCTGTTCTATGTGCTCAACGGCGCGGCGCACGGCCAGGCCAAGGGCTATTTCTTCGAGCAGAACCCCGAACTGGTCGGTTCGCTGCAGCACGCCCGCGTGTTCGGCGCGGAGATCTCGGCGACCCTGAGCAACAACGGGCTGACCAACTTCAACTCCACGTTCTTCGTGGCCGTGTTCCTCATCATCGGCATGACGGTGACGCTGTTCATCACCCAGCTGCAGATGACCCGCAAGAACATGCCTCCCGAGGCGCTCACCGGGCCCATGGCGCAGCAGCAGAAGATGATGCTGTACCTCTTCCCCGCGATCTACCTGTTCACCGGCGTGAACTTCCCCATCGGCGTCATGATCTACTGGTTCGCCTCGAACCTGTGGACACTGGGTCAGCAGTACATCCTGATCCACAACAACCCGACGCCCGGGACGCCGGCGTTCCTCGACTGGGAAGATCGGATGCGCGCCCGGGGCAAGGATCCCGACGCCATCCTGGCCGAACGTCGCGCGAAGATGCGCAAGACGAAGGCTCCGGCCGTGGCTGGCGACACGACGAAGGTCGCCCGGCAGAATGCGTCCGCGACGAACACCAACATCGACCCCACATCCGCAGATTCGGACGCCTCGGCGACCGATGACGGATCGGGCAAGCAGCGCGTCCGTCGGCAGCAGCCGACGAAGGGATCGCGCGCCACCCGCAAGCAAGGGCCCCGTTCCTGAGGCCCTTCCCCATGAGGAAGTGAACGAACATGAGTGAGGAACAACCCGACGTGGTCGAGGTCGTCGAGGCTGAGGTGGCCGCTGTCGAGGAGCCCGTCGATGCCGACGCGGATTCCCCGAAGGTCAGCAAGCGCGAGGAGGCCCTGAACAACGAGGGCGAGATCGCGGCCGACTACCTGGAGGAACTGCTCGACATCGCCGACTTGGACGGCGACATCGACACCTTCAACGAGTCCGGCCGGGCCCACGTGTCGGTCATCACCGACGCCGAGGTGCTGGTCGGCAAGGACGGTGAGGTGCTGGACGCCCTGCAGGAGCTCGCCCGCCTGGCCGTCATGACCGAGACGGGGCATCGCAGCCGACTGATGCTCGACATCGCCGGCTACCGGGACAAGCAGCGCCGTCAGCTTCAGGACCTTGCGGGCGACGCGATCGCCGACGTGCAGAGCACGGGTGAGCCGGTGCGCCTGAGCCCGATGAATCCTTACCAGCGCAAGATCGTGCACGACGCGGTCGCGGCCGCCGGCCTGTCGAGCGAGTCCGAGGGCGAGGAGCCCCGTCGCCGCGTGGTCGTGCTGCCGAAGGCCTGAGCCATGCAGACGCCGGCTGTCGCCGGTGACCTCTTCGGGGCGGACGTCGATACGGCGTCCGCCTACGCTCATCTGCTCGCCTCCCGCGGCGTCGAGTGGGGGCTGATCGGTCCGCGCGAGGTGGACCGGATCTGGGAGCGGCACGTCCTCAACAGTGTGGCGGTGTCCGCGTTGGTGCCCGAGGATGCGACGGTCGTCGACGTGGGCTCGGGGGCCGGACTTCCGGGCATCCCGCTGGCGATCGCGCGTCCGGACCTGCGGGTCACGCTGCTGGAGCCGCTGCAGCGACGAGCCACGTTCCTCGTCGAGGTGGTCGACGAACTGGGTCTGGGAGACCGGGTGCGCGTGATCCGCGGGCGCGCCTCACAGGCGTCCGACCAGGATCCGTTGGTGCACCGAGGGCGGTACGACGTCGTGACGTCACGCGCGGTGGCGGCTTTGCCGAAGCTGGTCCAGTGGTGTGAGCCGTTGATGGAGCCTGACGGACGGATCGTCGCCTTGAAGGGCTCCTCGGCCGCACGTGAGGTCGAGGAGTCGCGCGGAGCCTTGCGCAAGCGCGGCCTGGTCGCGGACGTGCATCCGGAGCGCGCCTACCCGGACGCCGAGCCCACCTGGCTGGTGCTGTGCCGTCGGGCACGGCGGTGACGGAGCAGTTTCTCCACGGACGTCTCGTCGAGGAGTTGGGGAGCCGCCTGGTCGCCGGGGATCCCCCCGCAGGTCATCGGTTCACGACGGCGTGGGTCGAGAGCGAGTTCGCGGTGTCCCGTTCGGTCGCGCGCGAAGCGATTCGAGTCCTGGAGAGCCTGGGGATGGTGCGCAACAGCCGGCGTATCGGGTGCACCGTGCAGCCCTCCTCGTCCTGGAACACCCTGGATCCGCACCTCATCCGCTGGCAGCTGTCGGGACCGAATCAGGCCGCTCATCTGCGGGCGTTCACGGAGCTGCGGGCCGCGTTGGAGCCGCAGGCCGCCGCGCTGGCCGCCCAGCGGGCGTCGCGCGAGCAGAGCGACCGGCTGGTGAGGACCGCCGCGTTGATGGCGGATCTAGGCGGCCGGGAGTTGGGGGACAGCGAGGACTTCCTGGCGGCGGACGTGGAGTTCCACGCGACGGTCATGGCTGCCTCATCGAACCCGGCCTTCGTGGCGTTGGTGCCGACGTTGACCGCCTGCCTGGTGGGTCGGAACGACGAAGGTTTGACGCCGGCGCAGCCCGACACGGCGAACCTGCATCACCACATCGCGCTCGCCGAGGCGATCAAGGTGGGCGACGTGGCGGCCGCGGTGGCAGCCGCCACGTCGTTGGTCACCGTGGTGACCGGCGAGATCACATGATCTTCTGCAACTGATCCCACAGGCCGAGCCCGCCCACCGCGAACACGGCGATGCAGGACACGAACAGGTAGATCTTCCAGGCGGTCTTGCCCTTGATGCGGGGGTCCGTCTCGGTCTTGTTCAGGTACAGCGTCGCGATGACGACGGCCATCAGGAAGATGGCATTGCCGACGCCCGCGATGAGCACCATGGCCAGGGGGGACTGGATCGCGATGGCGAACAGGCCCCAGGCGACCGGCAGGCCGATGACGAGGGCCCGCATCCAGCGGTCGCGCTGGACCGGGTTGGCCCAGTCGATCACATGGAAGACGGCGAGGGTGTTGCTGACCTGCCGGGCGAAGCCGGGGGCGTTGGCCAGGATCGTCTTGAACAGCGCGATCGCGGCGCCCACGAGGAAGACCGCGCCGGCCCATCCGCCGAGGGTGTCGGTGAAGATGCGGGAGATGGTGGAGAGCACATCGTTGCCCTTGGGGGTGAGCCCCTGGGGATTCAGCACAGCGGCGCCGAGGATGTAGAAGGCGGCCGTCGAGATGGTGTAGATCACCCACGAGACCCAGGCATCGACCTGCATGACCTTGATCCAGCCGCGGGCGCGGTCGGCCCAGGCTTGTGAACCGTCGTTGGGGCCGGTCCAGGCCGCGTAGCCCTTTTCGACGACCCAATAGGTGTAGGCGGTGATCTCTCCCGCGCCGACACCGGTCAGACCGAACATGGCCAGGGCGACGCCCATCGCGCCCGCAGCGATCTGGAAGCGCATGCCGGAGACAAGGTCGCCTGCTGTCCAGGCGAAGGGGGTGAACTGGACGCCGAACACCATCAAGATGACCAGGACGGTGACGAGGACGACCAGGATGGTGGAGACCCGCTCCACGATGTCGTACTTGTTGGCGGCATGGATGGCGATGGCGAGGATCACCATCACGACGATCCACACGGCGAGGGAGAGTGGGGAGAGGGGGTCTCCGCCGACCGGCAGCAGCATGGACATCGCCAGGGCTGCGGCGCCGAGGACGCCACCTTGGCCGATGAGGATCTGCAGGAACATCAGGAGGCCGACGTAGGAGATCCAGCCGCGGCCGGCGATCTTCGGGGGGACCTGGTCGTAGCCGGTCATGGCGGCCTTGCCGGTGGAGATCGACCAGCGGGCGAGCTCGATCTGGACGGCCACCTTGACGAAGGTGGACAGCAGCACGAGCCACAGCAGCATGAAGCCGACCTGGGCGCCGAGGGTGGTGGCGGTGAGGAGCTCTCCGGAGCCGACGACGGCGGCGGAGGTCACCATGCCGGGGCCGAGGTACTTCAGACGCCCGCGCATGGTGGTGGGCGGCTGTTGGATCCTGCGTTCGTCGAGGAGGTAGGCGTCCGTGGGGGACGCGTCGAGGGAGGCGGTGTTGTCGGAAGTGCTCATGAGCTCTTTCGTTCGTGCGAGGGGCACCTGTGCCCGCAGCGGTGGTGTGTTGAAAGGATTACATCATACGATTCAGCAGACGGGAATCTGCCGCTGAGGGCGCAGGGCCCGGTGCGGCCTGGTCTCCATGGCCATAAACGATCAAACGCTAAAGAGA
>NZ_DAIOIA010000154.1:0-5667 GCF_036744435.1 Propioniciclava sp.
GAGACGCACGCGTGCTCCAGGTCGATCGTGGTGCGTTCCAGGACGCCGGTCAGGTCGGCCACCGTCCGGGTCAGCGTTCCGCTACTCGGGTCGATGACGTGGCGGACGGCGACCGCCCCCGGGAGGCTGAGTTGCAGCGCGAGGGAGGTCGTCGCCATCGCCGCGTCGTCGACGCCGGTGATCAGGTACACCGGGGTCCGGCGGCGGCGCAGGGGTCGCACGGAACCGGCGCTCACCGCGGGTTGTCCGCGCCGATGCCGTAGCGGCGGTTGAACTGCGCGACGCGGCCTTCGCTGTCGACGACGCGGCTGGTGCCGGTCCAGAACGGGTGGCTGGCCGCCGAGATGTCGACGTCGACGACCGGGTAGGACGCGCCGTCCTCCCAGTCGATGCGGGGGTGGTCCGCGCCGAGGCGTCCGACGATGGTCGAGCGGGTCAGCACCGTGGAGCCTGCCGCGCGATCCCGGAACACGACCGGCCCGTAGGTCGGGTGGATGGCTTGCTTCATGGTGACCCTCCTGTACTGTATTGAGAACGATTCTCATTCTACGCAAGGAGGCAAGGGTGTCTCGCACCTGCCAGGTCACGGGGGCCGCGCCGACGTTCGGCAACGCGGTCTCCCACTCCCATCGCCGCACGCGCCGGCGCTGGGACGTCAACATTCAACGCAAGCGGTACTGGGTTCCGTCCCTGGGGCGGCACGTCACGCTGCGGGTGAGCGCCAAGGGCATCGGCACCATCGACCGGCGCGGCATCGACGCGGTCGTGGCGGATCTGCTCGCCCGGGGGGAGAGGCTCTGATGGCGAAGAAGAGCGGCGAACTGCGCCCGATCATCAAACTGCGCTCCACCGCGGGCACCGGCTACACCTACGTCACGCGCAAGAACCGGCGCAACGACCCCGACCGTCTGGTGCTGCGCAAGTTCGATCCGGTGCTACGTCAACACGTCGACTTCCGGGAGGAGCGCTGATGGCCAAGACGAGCAAGATCGTCGCCAACCAGCGACGGATCGCCTTGGTGGAGCGCTACCGGGAGCGACGCGACGCCCTGCGCGCCCAGACCAAGGACGCCTCCCTGACCCAGGCCGAACGCCAGGCGGCGTCCCGGGCCCTGGCCGCGCTGCCGCGGGATTCGTCGCCGGGCAGGGTGCGCAACCGCGACCGGATCGACGGGCGCCCGCGCGGCTACGTGGGCAAGGCCGGGCTGTCGCGCGTCCGATTCCGCCACGCCGCCCTGCGCGGCGAACTCCCCGGCATCACCAAGTCGAGCTGGTGAGCCTGACCTAGGCTGCGCCCATGCCGCTTCGGATGGACAACATGGGCATCGTGGTCGCCGACCTCGACGCCGCCGTCGCCTTCTTCACCGCGCTGGGCCTCACCCTGGAGGGACGCACCACGGTCGAGGGTCCGTGGGCGGGCCGCGTCACCGGGCTGGGTGCCCAGCGCGTCAAGATCGCCATGCTACGCACCCCCGACGGTCACGGCGCGCTGGAACTCTCCCGCTTCCTCGTCCCCGAGGTGGTCGCCGATCACCGCCGCGCGCCCGTGAACGCCCTGGGGTACCTGCGCGTCATGTTCGCCTGTGACGACCTGGACGCCACGCTGGCCCGGCTGCAGCCGCACGGCGTCGAACTGGTCTCCGACGAGGTGGTGCGCTACGAGGACGCCTACCGGCTGTGCTACTTCCGCGGACCCGAGGGCATCCTGATCGGGCTCGCCGAACCCCTGGGCTGATCAGGCCTGCCCGGGGACCCCGGCGGCGACGAGCGCGTCGCGCCTCCCCTTCCAGGGCTTGTCCCAGGCCATGTCTTCGGACACCAGCACCTCGCCGCACGCGCTGCACGTCTCCCCACGCAGCGTCTCGTGGCCGCAGCGCCGGTGGATCAGGGCCATGTGGGCGCCGCCGGACGGCGTGGCCGTGTGACGCTCCCCCCAGATCGCGAGCTGCTGCAGGATCGGCAGGAGGTCGGCGGCGGCTTGCGTGGCGACGTAGCCCTGGCGGGTGCGCGTTCCGTCGAGGTAGTCGGCGCGTTCCAGCAGGCCCGCCTCGACCATGGCGCGCAGGCGGCGGCTGAGTACCGCCTCGGAGATGCCCAGGTTGTCGCGCAGCGCGTCGAACCGGCCCCGCCCCTGCAGGACGTCACGGACGATGATGAGCACCCACGGATCGCCGAGCACGTCGAGCGAGCGCCGGATGGGGCACAGCTCGTCGGACCAGTCGGATCGAAGCGGCATCGCTTCCCCTTCCCTCGCGGAGTTCGCTACGGTAGGCCAGCCTACAAACTTCGTTGAAGAAAGTCAGCCCGTGACGCTCCCTCCCGCCAGCCCGCGCCACCACCGCGTCCACCCGGCGTGGTGGGTCGCCGCCGTCGCCTTCCTGGCCCTGTTCGGGGCGGCGGGGTTCCGGGGGGCTCCCGGCGCGCTCATGGTTCCGCTGCACACCGAGTTCGGCTGGTCGATGAGCGTCATGTCGGCCGCCGTCAGCCTCAACCTGATCCTGTACGGCCTGGTGGCGCCGTTCGCCGCGGCGCTGATGGACCGGTTCGGCATCCGCCGGGTCGTCAGCACCGCGTTGACGCTGGTCGCGGCGGGAGCGATGGGCAGCGTGTTCATGACGGCGTCGTGGCAGCTTTTGGTGTTCTGGGGCGTCCTGATCGGCGGCGGGACCGGGTCGATGGCCCTCGTTTTGGCCGCGACGATCGCCGAGCGCTGGTTCGTCGCGCAGCGCGGCCTGGTGATGGGCGTCCTCACGGCGGGACAGGCGACCGGCCAGTTGGTGATGCTGCCGCCGGTGGCGATCATCGCCGAGGGGTGGGGCTGGCGTCCGGCGTCCCTGATCATCGGCGGCGTGGCGCTGGCGGTGATCCCGCTGGCCTGGTGGGTGCTGCGGGATCATCCCTCGGATCGGGGCGTGCTCCCCTACGGCGCCGATCCGGCCACGTTCGTCGCACCACCTCGCCCCACTCACGGCGCGGTGCGTCGGGCCCTCGGGGGGCTCGCCTTCGCCGCCCGACATCGGGCGTTCTGGGCGCTCGCGATCGCCTTCGCGGTGTGCGGGGCCACGACGAACGGCCTGGTGGGCGTCCACTTCATCCCCTCGGCGCACGACCACGGCATGCCCGCCGCGACGGCTGCGGGGTTGCTGGCAGCGGTCGGGGTGTTCGACATCGCCGGGACGGTGGCCTCCGGGTGGCTGACCGACCGGTTCGACCCGCGCAAACTCCTCGCGATCTACTACACGTTCCGGGGGGTGAGCCTGCTGTTGCTGCCGTGGCTGTTGTCGGACACCGTCCACGTCAGCATGGTGGCGTTCATCGTGATCTACGGCCTGGACTGGGTGGCGACCGTCCCGCCGACGGCCGCCCTGTGCCGCAGCATCTTCGGCGAGCGCAGCACGATCGTGTTCGGCTGGGTGTTCGCCGCCCACCAGATCGGCGCCGCCGCGGCGGCGCTGGGCGCGGGCGTCATCCGGGACGCGTTCGGCGCGTACACCTACGCCTGGTGGGCGGGCGCCGCCACCTGCGTGCTCGCCGCAGTGCTGTCGTTCCTCACCCGCGCGCAGCGCCCAGCCGGCGCTCCCCTCGCGACCTGACTCCCCTACGCTGACGCCATGCGCACCCCCAGCCACCTGGTCGGCCACAGCGTTCCCGTCGATTCCCCTCACCACCCCGAGATCGCGCGCTCCTTCGCCCTCGGCGCGCCGGGCCGGGTCGGCTACGAGGTCCACTTCTTCGGCGACGTGTTCCCCCTCGCGCCCCGCGAACAGTTGATCGTCGCGTCCCCCGACCCCGCGCTTCCGGCCCTGGTCCTGGCGCGCCCGGTCGGCGGCGGGGACGACGTCGTCTTGTTCGACGGAGGACGCCACGGCTACGACGCGATGTTCGTCGACGAGCACGACCTCGACGATCTGTCCGCGCGGGAGGCGTCCCACCGGCTGGAGATCGACGGCGCCACGACGTTCGCGATCACGGTGACGGTCTACGACAACATCGACTGGGATGAGGAAGAGGACGACTTTCGCGACGACGACGGCGTCGTCCGCCTCATCACGGGGGAAGCGATCGACGGCGACCGCTTGCGCGCCGACGGCTACGACGCCATCGCGGTGGAGGTCACCGACGCCGCTGGCCTCCAGACCACCGTGGTGAACGAGGAACTCGCCTAGTCCCGGCTTGCGAAGCGGTGCGGGTCAACTGGCGGAGTGACCGGCCAGGCGAGCGCCGAGCCAGGTGCGCGCGCGGTGGTGCAGTGCCCGGGCGGGCTCTGATTCCTTCGCCCAGTTCTCGAAGCCGTGCGGCCCGCCGGGGACGACGTCGAGCGTGACCGGCACTCCGGCGTCGGTCAGGCATGCGGCGTAGCGGGCGTCCTCGTCGTGGAACAGATCGATGTCACCCACGCCGATCCACGTGTCGGGGAGCCCGGTGACGTCGTCGCGGCGTCCGGGCACCGCATAGGGTCGCACGCTCGCCTGGCCGGGAGCCTGCCCCAGGTAGGCGGACCATCCGAATCGGTTCAGGGTGTTGTTCCAGACCCAGTGGTTCACCTCGTCGAGGCTGCGATCGGCAGCGGTGCGGTCGTCCAGCATGGGGGCGTACAGCCACTGCGCGACGGGTTGCGGTCCGCCCTCGTCGTGAAGGCGCTGGACGAGCCCCGCGGCCAGCCCGCCTCCGGCGCTCTCTCCGCCGACCGCCATCCGATCAGCGGGAATGCCCAGCGTGGCGGCGTTGGCCTGCAGCCACCCCCAGGCCGCATGCACGTCGTCGAGGGCGGCGGGGAACGGATGCTCGGGCGCGAGCCGGTACTCGGCAGAGACCACGACGATGCCCAGGTCGCGGGCCGTCTCGGCGCAGTGCCGGTGGTCCTGGCGCCAGGATCCGATCACGAACCCGCCCCCGTGCACCCACAGCAGCCCACCCCGGGGCGCACCATCCACAGGGCGGTAGACCTGCACCCGCCCGGACGCGAACCGCACCTGCTGCCTCGTCACGCCGGGGAGTGCCGGCGTCGGCAGAAGCCGTGTGGCGAACCGGATGAGCCGCCGCATCAGCGGGCGGGTGACGTCCGGCACCGGCAGCTTGGCCGTGGCCGCCCGCACCGCGGGATCCACGCGTTCGAGTTCCATGCGCCCATGATCCCGCGGCCGGCCTGTCCGCTGCCAGCGAAGCAGGCGTCCCACAAGCAGAGAAGCGTCCTGCGCGGGGCAACGTCGACTGGCTACGCTACGCGAATGCGGCTGCAACCGGTCGATCTCGTGGACGTCTTCGTCTATCTCGTGGTGCTCGGCGTGTTCACCCAGCTCTTCCCTCAGGTGATCTCCGAGTCGTTCCTGCTGGCCCTGCTCACCGCGATCCTGCTCAAGGTCGTGCTCGAGTTCGTCATGTGGGTGAAGAAGCTGATCGTCGGCCGAATCCGTTCCGCCACCACCCCGCTCCAGCGCGTGGTGAGCATCGTCTTCCTGCTGCTCGTGCTCCCAGGCAGCAAGTTCCTCGTCTTGGAACTGGTCAAGCTGGCGTTCGGCGACTCCGTCCGCCTCGGTGGCTTCTTCGCCGTGACGGCCCTCATCTTCACCCTGATGCTGGCCCGCGCTGGCGTCCGGCGCCTGCTCGCGGTGCCCGCCCCGAAGCAGGCAACCGACTGACCGGCAGGTCGCGAGCAGCGCCCTGACAA
>NZ_DAIOIA010000155.1:0-3790 GCF_036744435.1 Propioniciclava sp.
CGCAGGGGCGCTCGGCCGGGTTCCCCTACCGGGAGGCCGTGCGGCTGACACCGCGGGGCGCGGAGTCGGCCAGCCACGGCGCGACACCCGAGGCCGCGGCCGTCGAGCCGTCGCCGCGTCGCGTGGAAGGTGGTGGCGCGGAGGGCTGCGTCGCCGTGCCCGCGGGGCGTCATCGGCTCACCCTGCGCTACCGCTGCCGGGAGACGGGGCTGTACGGGGAGGCGCCGTTCGTGGAGGAATGGAAGCCGCTGCATCCGCGCCTGCACGACCTGCGCACCCGCGAGGTGATCGCGCAGACGCCCGGGTGCGTCGTGGCGGCCCGGGAGGTCACCGTCGCGCAGATGCGGGCCTTCGCCGACGCGACCGGTCACGCCTGGCCGGTGCCCGTGGGGGCGTCCGAGGACGAACCAGCGACCGGGGTCTCCCTGGAGGATGCGCGCGCCTACTGCGCGTGGGCGGGCGGGCGGCTGCCCGACGAGTTCGAGTGGCAACTCACCGCGCAGGCCTGCGACGACTGGCGCGGCGAGACCGCCGTGTGGAACTGGACCGAGAGCGAGCACTCCGACGGACGCAGCCGGTTCGCGATCCTGCGGGGCGGCTCCGACTCCGCCATCGAGGGCTCGGAATGGTACGTGGAGCAGGGACGCCAAGGCCCCGACTTCGCGCTGAAGTACCTGCGCAAGGGCTTCGACCTGGACCGCAACGTCCGCACCGGGTTCCGGATCGCGTTCGACGCCGCGGGCGGCCGATGATGGGCCAGCTCGACGGGGTGCGGGTGATCGACGCGAGCACGCTGTTCGCGGGCCCGCTGGCGGCGATGCACCTGGGCGACCTGGGTGCCGAGGTCATCAAGGTGGAGAACCCGCGGCGTCCGGACGGGTCGCGCGGGCACGGCCCCAGCAAGGACGGGCACAACCTGTGGTGGAAGACGCTGGGCCGCAACAAGCGCACCGTCGGCATCGACCTGAGCACCCCGGGCGGGCAGGAGGTGTTCACCCGGCTCGCGGCGTCCGCGGACATCGTGATCGAGAACTTCCGCCCCGACACCCTCGAGAAGTGGGGGCTGGGCTACGACGTCCTCGCCGCCGAGAACCCGGGGCTGATCCTGGCGCGGATCACCGGGTTCGGGCAGGTGGGACCGATGCGGCGCCGCGCCGGGTTCGGGACGCTCGCCGAGGCGATGAGCGGGTTCGCGTCGTTGACGGGCGAGCCCGACGGGCCGCCCACGCTGCCCGCGTTCGGCCTGGCGGACGGCGTCACCTCGCTGGCGGCCGCGTTCGCCCTGGCCACCGCCCTGTTCACCCGCGAGCGCACCGGGCGTGGCCAGGTGATCGACCTGGCCATCGTGGAGCCGCTCATGGCGATCCTCGGGCCGCAGGTGAGCCGGTTCGACCAGGTGGGCACGGTGCAGCCGCGCACCGGGAACCGGTCGAGCAACAACGCCCCCCGCAACATCTACCCGACCGCGGACGGCTCGTGGGTGGCGGTGTCCACGTCGTCCCAATCGATCGCCGAGCGGGTGCTGACGTTGGTGGGCCACCCCGAGGTGTGCCAGGAGCCGTGGTTCGCGGCCGGGGCGACCCGCGCCGAGCACGCCGACGAGCTGGACGCACTGGTCGGGGGCTGGATCGCCGCCCGTCCGCGCGACGTGGTGATCGAGGAGTTCACCCGGGCCCAAGCCGCGATCGCGCCGATCTACACCGCCGCGGACATCGTCGCCGAGGAGCAGTTCGCCGCGATCGGGGCGATCCGCCGCGTCGAGGACCCCGACCTGGGCCCGCTGCTGATGGCCGGGGGCCTGTTCCGCTCCACCGAGGGCGACGCCGAGATCGCGTTCACCGGCCGCCCCCCGGGAGCGGACACGGACGCCGTCTTGGGGGAGTTGGGCCTCACCGGCGACGAGTTGGCCGCCCTCCGCACCCAAGGGGCCGTCGCGTGACCACCCCACCCGCCGAGGACTGAGCCCCAGCCCGCCGAGGACTGAGGCTTGGAGCATTGAGGACTGAGCCCCAGCCCGCCGAGGACTGAGGTTTGAAGCATTGAGGACTGAGCCCCAGCCCGCCGAGGACTGAGGTTTGAAGCAATGAGGACTGCAGCCCAGCCCGCCGAGGACTCCGGGCGTCAGAAGGTGACAGAAAGGACGACGATGTGATCGCACTCACCTGGTTGTATGCGCCGGCGGACCGGCCGGACCTGGTCGCCAAGGCGCTCGCCGGGCCCGCCGACGTCGTGATCATCGACCTGGAGGACGCGGTCGCCAAGGCCGCCAAGGACGCGGCTCGCACCCGGCTGCCGGACCTGCTCGCTGCCCACCCGGGACGCCCGGTACAGGTGCGCGTCAACGCGCCGGGGACGCCGTGGGCCGAGGACGATCTTCGGGCAGTCGCAGCGCTCGGGGACGCCGTGGAGGTCCGCGTCCCGAAGGTGGAGTCGCCCGACCAGGTCGAACGCATCCACGCGACGGTGCGGCGTCCGATCCACGCCCTGCTGGAGACCCCGCTTGCCATCGAGCGGGCGTTCGAGATCGCCGGGTCCGGCGTCGCCTCCCTGGGCCTGGGGGAGGCCGATCTGCGGTCGGCGCTGGGGGTCGGCTCGTCGGCCGACCTGGGCTGGCAGCGCGCCCGCGTCGTGAACGCGGCGGCCGCGGCAGGCCTGACACCGCCCGCGATGTCGGTCTACGCGCAGGTGTCGGACGCCGACGGGCTGGCCGCGTCCTGCCGGACCGGGCGCGCCGCGGGATTCCTGGGACGCGCGGCGATCCACCCCCGGCAACTCCCCGTCATCGTCGCGGCCTTCCTGCCGACCCCGGAGGAGACGGCGCGCGCCCGCGGGATCGTCGACGGCTTCGCCGCGGCGAACGAGGCAGGCGGCGGCACGTTCGTGATGCCCGATGGGACGTTCATCGACGTGGCCATGATCCGCGCGGCGCGACGGACCCTCGAACTCGGCGAGCGCGCCGACGCCTGAACGCGGCGACGCCCGCGTGCTCCGAGCCAACGCCGCGTCCGCCCTATTCCGACTGACCCAGCGCGGCGGCCGCTTTCTGCGACAGCCCCCGTGCGGCGGACGCCCTATTCGGACAGCCCCAGCGCGGCGTGGGAGTGGCGGATGTGCTCGGCGCTCAGGCGTCCGGCGAGGTCGACGTCACCGGCTCGGATCGCCTCGACGATCGCCCGATGCTCGGCGGTGAGTTCGTCGCGCAGCGTGTCCCAGTCGGGGGCGACGTGCTCGGCGGCCAGCAGCAGCGAGGTGACGGTCTCGCGGATCGCGACGGTCAGGTCCCGCACCAGCCGGTTGTGTCCCATCCGGGCCATGGTCAGGTGAAATGCGGTGTCGAGGTCGTTGAAGGCCAGCGCGGGGGTGTCGATCATCTGGGCTACGAGGCCGTCGAGTTCCGCCAGCGCGGTCTCGTCGGGTTGCTCGGCGGCCACCTCGGCTGACGCCCGCTCCAGCACCATGCGGGTGTGGGTGAGTTCGCGGTTGGAGATGGTGTCGAGGGCCACGTGGAGCTTCAGCATGTGACCGAACGCGTCCCCGGGCTCGCTGGCGACCCGCGTCCCGCCCGCCGCCCCTGGCAGTGTCACGATGACGCCCTGGGCGCGCAGCACCTTCATGGCCTCGCGCACTGCGCTGCGGCTGGCCCCCAGCCGGGACGCCAACTCGCGTTCGTTCGGTAGTCGCGTCCCGGGAGCGACGTGTCCCTGCAGGATCTCGCCGGTGAGGTAGTCCAGGACGACTTCGTATCCACCCACCACAGCCGCCATGGCCCCCATTGTGGCGGATGCGAGGC
>NZ_DAIOIA010000155.1:3890-5601 GCF_036744435.1 Propioniciclava sp.
GTGCGTCCGGACGCGACGCGAGAGACTGACCCTGACGCCGCGGGGGAACCCCGCGCGGAAGGTAGGTCGTTGTGCTCGACGTGATGGCGGCGAACCCGTTGCTCACGCTCATGATCGTGCTCGCGCTGGGTGGCCTGTTTGGCCAGATCCCGTTCGGGCCCATCCGCTTCGGCGCCGCCGGAGCCCTGTTCATGGGGCTGGTGATCGGTGCCCTCGACCCGCGGTTCGGGGAGGGCCTGGGGCTGGTGAAGTCCCTGGGTGTCGTCCTGTTCTGTTACACGGTCGGGCTGGTGGCGGGCACCACGTTCCGCTCGGACCTGCGCCGCCAGTGGGGCCTGATGGTCGCCGGGGTTCTCGGACTGGCCGCGATGGCGGGCGCCGGGGTGCTGTTGGCGTCCGGGCTGGGCCTGACGCGCAACGTGGTCGCGGGCGCCTACGCGGGCGTGCTGACGTCCCCGGCGATCGACGCCGCCATCACCGCCACCGGCGGGGCGCCCGACACCCTCGTGGGCTACGCGCTGGCCTACCCGACCGGCGTCATCGTCGGCATGGCGATCGTCGCGGTGATCGTGGCCCGCCGCTGGCCCGGGACCGGCGATTCGCCGTCGCTGGCCGAAGCCGGGCTGACGGCCCGCAGCGTCGTCGTCTCCAAGCAGGTGATGTGCGGCGAGGTGCCCGGATGGAGCAGGCAGGCGGTCAAGTTCTCCTACCTGGAACGCGACGGCGCCATGCGGGTGCTCAACCCGAGCGAACCCCTGGAGCCTGGTGACCGCGTCCTGGCCGTGGGTAACCCCGACGACGTCGAACGGGCCGTGTCCTTCTTGGGGCGTCCCAGCAAACGCACGCTGACGCACGACCGCCGCGAGGTCGACTTCCGGCGTTTCGTGGTGTCCAACCCGTCGCTGGTGGGGCGCAGCATCGCCGAACTGAACGTGAGCGGACGCCTCCACGGCATCGTGACGCGGGTGCGCCGCGGCGACATCGACATGCTGGCCCGCGACGACCTGGTTCTGCAGCCCGGCGACCGGGTGCTGGCGGTCGTCCCCAGCGAACACCTGGCGGGGGCGAGCGAGTTCTTCGGGGACTCCGAGCGCCGCGTCTCCCAGGTGGACGCCCTCACGCTCGGCCTGGGCATCCTGCTGGGCCTGCTGGCCGGGTTCGTGTCGATCCCGCTGCCGGGCGGCATCCGGTTCGGGCTGGGGACGGCGGCGGGTCCGCTGGTCGTCGGGATGGTTCTGGGGGCGCTGCACCGCGTCGGCCCGTTCCGCTGGGACCTTCCCCAGCCCGTCAACTCGACGCTGCGGCAACTCGGGCTGATGATCTTCCTGGCGTGCGTCGGGCTCGCGTCGGGGCCGTCCTTCATCGCGATGGCGTTCACGTGGGAGGGCCTGTCCGTCGTGGTGATGTCGGCGCTCATCCTGGTGCTGGGCTGCGGCGTGCTGGTGGCGGCGGCCCGCATCCAGAAGCTGTCGGCCCCACGCACCGCGGGTGCGCTGGCCGGGTTCGTGGGCCAGCCGGCGATCCTCGCCTACGCCAACAGCCGCGTCAACGACGAACGCATCGACTCCGCCTATGGCGCCCTGTTCGCGCTGGGCACGGTCGTGAAGATCCTGCTGGTCCAGGTCATCGCCCTGGTCTAGCCCCTTTCCCCGCCGAGGACTGAGGCTGCGTCCGTCGAGGACTGAGGCTGCGTCCGCCGAGGACTGAGGCT
>NZ_DAIOIA010000156.1:0-5526 GCF_036744435.1 Propioniciclava sp.
GCGTCGTCCGGGCCGTGGCCCCCGTCGCGATGGCCGTGGCGGCGATCGTCCCGAGCGCGGCGGGCGCCGCCGCGCCGAAGCCGCAGCCGAGGCCCCGGCGGCCGAGGCTCAGCAGAGCGAAGGAGCGTGACCCGATGCTGATTCCCCGTCGAGTCAAGTACCGCAAGCAGCACCACCCCAAGCGTGATGGCATGGCCAAGGGTGGCACCAAGCTGGCGTTCGGCGAGTTCGGTATCCAGGCGCTGGAGTCGTCCTACCTGACCAACCGCCAGATCGAGTCGGCCCGTATCGCCATGACCCGTCACATCAAGCGTGGCGGCAAGGTGTGGATCAACGTCTACCCGGACCGCCCGATGACCAAGCACCCCGCCGAGTCCCGCATGGGTTCCGGTAAGGGTTCCCCCGAATGGTGGGTCGCGAACATCAAGCCCGGCCGGGTGCTCTTCGAGCTCTCCGGCGTGGACGAGGAAGTGGCCCGCGAGGCCATGCGTCTGGCCATCCACAAGCTGCCCTTCAAGGCACGCTTCATCAAGCGGGAAGCAGGTGAGATCTGATGGCGCAGTCGCATGTCGCCGCAGACCTGCGCGGCCGTAGCCGCGAGGAGCTCAACACGTTGGTTGCGGAGCTGAAGGAGGAGCTGTTCACGCTCCGCTTCGCCGCCGCCACCGGTCAGCTGGAGTCCCACGGGCGCCTGCGCGAGGCCCGCAAGGACATCGCCCGGGTTTACACCGTGCTCCAGGAGCGCAACCTGGGCATCGTCCCCGACCCCGACGTCGAGAAGTAAGAGGACTCAACCATGAGTGAGACGGTCGAGCGCAACGCTCGCAAGGTCCGCGAGGGCCTGGTCGTGAGCGACAAGATGGACAAGACCATCACGGTCGCGGTCGAGCAGCGCGTCAAGCACGCCCTGTACGGCAAGGTCATGACCAAGACCCTGAAGCTGAAGGCCCACGACGAGGACAACGCCGCCGGCATCGGCGACCGCGTCCGCGTCATGGAGACCCGGCCGCTGTCGGCCACCAAGCGCTGGCGCCTCCTCGAGATCGTCGAGAAGGCCAAGTAGCACCCCGCCGGCGCCGAAGACGAGCTGACCCCGGATTGGAAACCCGACCAGCGAAGACCTTCGGCGCGCCACACGCGTGTGGCAGCCGGCATCAGTCCGCCAGGCCCGCAAGGGAACCGGCGAACCAAGGAGAGAAGCAATGATTCAGCAGGAGTCGCGACTCAAGGTCGCCGACAACACTGGTGCGAAGGAACTCCTTTGCATCCGTGTTCTCGGTGGCTCCAAGCGTCGCTACGCAGGCCTGGGCGACCGCATCGTCGCCACGGTCAAGGACGCCATCCCCGGTGGCAACGTGAAGAAGGGCGAGGTCGTCAAGGCCGTCATCGTCCGGACCACGAAGGAGACCCGTCGCCCCGACGGCTCCTACATCAAGTTCGACGAGAACGCGGCGGTCATCCTCAAGAATGACGGCGAGCCTCGCGGCACGCGCATCTTCGGCCCGGTCGGCCGCGAACTGCGCGACAAGAAGTTCATGCGCATCATCTCGCTCGCTCCGGAGGTGATCTGAGATGGGTAAGTCTCTTCACGTGAAGAAGGGCGACCTGGTCAAGGTGATCGCCGGATCCGACAAGGGCGTGACCGGCAAGGTCCTCAAGGTTTTCCCGAAGGAGAACCGCGTCATCGTCGAGAGCGTCAACCTGGTCAAGAAGCACACCCCGGCGAACCCGAACTCCTCGGGCGCGACCACGGGCGGCATCATCGAGGCCGAGGCGCCCATCCACGCGTCGAACGTCGCCCTGGTCGTCTCCGGTAAGGGGCCCAAGGCCAAGACCACCCGCGTCGGTCACAAGCGCGTCGAGGTGACGAAGACTCGCCCCGACGGCAGCACCTACACCGCCGAGCGCTCGGTCCGTATCGCCCGCGCCACCGGAGAGGAGATCTGAGATGGCTGAGTCCGTCAAGGAATTGCCCCGCCTGAAGCAGAAGTACCGCGAGGAGATCCGTCCCGCGCTGAACGAGCAGTTCTCGTACGCCAACGTCATGCAGATCCCCGGCCTGGTCAAGGTCGTCGTGAACATGGGTGTCGGCGAGGCTGCCCGCGACTCCAAGGTCATCGACGGAGCGATCCGTGACCTGACGGCGATCACCGGCCAGAAGCCGCAGGTGACCAAGGCCCGCAAGTCGATCGCCCAGTTCAAGCTGCGCGAAGGCATGCCGATCGGATGCCACGTCACGTTGCGTGGGGACCGCATGTGGGAGTTCGCCGATCGGCTGCTGACGCTGGCCCTGCCCCGAATCCGCGACTTCCGCGGGCTCTCGGCTCGCCAGTTCGACGGCCAGGGCAACTACACGTTCGGTCTCAACGAGCAGGTCATGTTCCACGAGATCGATCAGGACAAGATCGACCGCGTGCGCGGCATGGACATCACGTTCGTGACCTCCGCGACCACCGACGACGAGGGCCTGGCGCTGCTGCGTCAGCTGGGCTTCCCGTTCAAGGCTGCGGAGAATGACCCGAAGAAGGCCACCGCCCGCAAGCGCGCCTTCACTGGCTCCAAGAGCCAGATCAAGAAGCAGATGTCGAGGAAGTGAGCTGATCGATGGCTAAGACCGCACTGAAGGTCAAGCAGGCCCGCAAGCCCAAGTTCGCCGTCCGCGCATACACCCGCTGCAACAAGTGTGGGCGTCCGCGTTCGGTGTACCGCAAGTTCGGCCTGTGCCGCGTTTGCCTGCGTGACCTCGCTCACCGCGGCGAACTGCCGGGCATCACCAAGTCTTCTTGGTGACCTGCCCTCCCCCCACGAAACCTGGCGCTGAAGGTCCCCGAGCATTCCCGCTCGGGGAAACCACGGCGAGAAAGAGGCCGAACAAGCCATGACAATGACCGACCCAATCGCAGATATGCTCACGCGTCTGCGTAACGCCAACCAGGCGTTCCACGACTCGACCTCCATGCCGCACAGCAAGATCAAGGTGGGTATCGCCGAGATCTTGAAGCAGCAGGGGTACATCACGTCCTACGAGGTCATCGATCCCGCCGAGGGCGAGGTCAGCAAGACCCTGAAGGTCACCCTGAAGTACGGCCAGAACCGCGAGCGTTCGATCGCGGGCCTGCGCCGGATCAGCAAGCCCGGCCTGCGCGTGTACGCCAAGAGCAACGCGCTGCCGAAGGTGCTCGGCGGCCTCGGCGTCGCGATCATCTCGACGTCGCAGGGTCTGCTGACCGATAAGGAAGCATCGCGCAAGAGCGTCGGCGGCGAAGTGCTCGCCTACGTTTGGTGAGAGAGGAGCTGAACAGAACATGTCGCGTATTGGAAAGCTCCCCATCACCGTTCCGGCCGGGGTCGAGGTGAAGCTCGCCGGGCAGGATGTCGAGATCAAGGGACCCAAGGGGTCGCTGAGCCTGACGGTGTCCGAGCCCATCACGGTCGCCAAGAACGAGGCCGGCGAGATCGAGGTCACGCGCCCGGACGACGAGCGGGAATCCCGCTCGCTGCACGGCCTGACCCGCACGCTGGTCAACAACATGGTCATCGGTGTCACCGAGGGCTATGAGAAGAAGCTGGAGATCGTCGGTGTTGGTTACCGCGTCATCAGCAAGGGCCCCACGCAGTTGGAGTTCAACCTCGGCTTCAGCCACCCGGTGATCGTGGACGCCCCCGCAGGCGTTACCTTCGCCGTGGAGAAGCCGACCGCGTTCTCGGTGCAGGGCATCGATAAGCAGGTTGTTGGCGAGGTCGCTGCCAACATCCGCAAGCTGCGCAAGCCGGAGCCCTACAAGGGCAAGGGCGTGCGATACGCCGGCGAACACGTTCGCCGCAAGGTCGGAAAGGCTGGTAAGTGACGATGGCGATCTCCCTGTCGAACAACAAGGGCATGGGTGCTCGGACGAAGGCGCGGTTGCGCCGACAGGTCCGGGGCCGCAAGTCGATCTTCGGTACCACGGAGCGTCCGCGACTGGTGGTCACCCGCAGTTCGCGTCACATCGTGGCCCAGGTCGTCGACGACACCGTCGGCCGCACCCTGGCCTCGGCGTCCACGATGGAGGCCGACCTGCGGGCGGCGTCCGGCGACAAGAGCGCCAAGGCCAAGCAGGTCGGATCCTTGGTGGCCGAGCGTGCCAAGCAGGCGGGTGTGGAGAACGTCGTGTTCGACCGCGCCGGCAACAAGTACCACGGACGGATTGCGGCGCTCGCTGAGGGCGCCCGCGAGGCCGGCCTCGGATTCTGATCAGAGCGGAAAGGACAACAATGGCGAACGAAAACGCGAACGCCCGGGGCCAGCGCGGCACCGGCGGTGGCGAGCGTCGCGGCCGCGATGATCGACGTGGCCGGGACACCCGTGAAGAGAAGAGCCAGTACCTGGAGCGCGTCGTGACGATCAACCGCGTCGCGAAGGTCCATCAGGGCGGACGCCGCTTCAGCTTCACCGCGCTGGTCGTGGTGGGCGATGGCGACGGCAACGTGGGCGTCGGGTACGGCAAGGCCAAGGAGGTGCCTGCGGCGATCGCCAAGGGCGTCGAGGAAGCGAAGAAGCACTTCTTCCGCGTTCCCCGCATCCAGGGCACCATCCCGCACCCCGTCCAGGGCGAGAAGGCTGCCGGTGTCGTGCTCCTGCGTCCGGCCTCCCCGGGTACCGGCGTCATCGCCGGAGGCTCGGTGCGCGCCGTGCTCGAGTGCGCCGGGATCTCCGACGTGCTCGCGAAGTCGCTGGGTAGCCCGAACTCCATCAACGTGGTGCACGCCACGGTGGCCGCGCTGCAGCAGCTCGAGGAGCCCGAAGCGGTTGCTCGTCGCCGCGGCCTGCCCGTGGAGGACGTCGTTCCGGCGGCGCTGCTGCGGGCCCGGAAGGAGGGGGCGGCCTGATGGGCAAGCTCCGCATCACCCAGGTCAAGGGCGCCAACCGCGCCAAGAGGAATCAGTCTGAGACGCTTCGCACCCTCGGACTGAAGAAGATCGGTGACGTGGTGGAGCGTGAGGACACGCCGCAGTTCCGCGGCATGGCCAACACGGTCATCCACCTCGTCTCCGTCGAGGAGGTTGAGTGACATGGTGCTGAAGGCACATCACCTGCGCCCGGCACCCGGCGCCAAGACCGCCAAGACCCGCGTGGGCCGTGGCGAGGCGAGCAAGGGTAAGACGGCCGGTCGCGGTACCAAGGGCACCGGCGCGCGCAAGAACGTCCCCGCGGCGTTCGAGGGCGGGCAGATGCCGCTGCACATGCGGCTCCCGAAGCTGCGTGGCTTCTCCAACCCGTTCCGGGTGGAGTACCAGGTCGTGAACGTCGGCAAGCTTGCCGAGCTGTTCCCGGCCGGGGGCAAGGTCACCGTCGCCGACCTGGTCGAGAAGGGCGCCGTGCGCGACGGCCGTCTCGTCAAGGTCCTCGGCAGCGGCGAGGTGTCCGTGAAGCTGGACGTGGAGGCCGATGCCTACACCACGTCCGCCAAGGCGAAGATCGAGGCTGCTGGCGGCACCGCCACCGAGGTCTGAGCAACGCTACGTTCACGCCGACGGCGAGCATCC
>NZ_DAIOIA010000157.1:0-5319 GCF_036744435.1 Propioniciclava sp.
GTGGACGTGATCAAAGCCCAGCGGGCGGCGCTGCTACGGGCCCGCAGCGAACTCGCGGTCGACGGGGAGGTGCTCGACACGGCGCTGCGCCGCCTGGACGCGTCTCAGATCGAGTGGGAGATCAGGCGCGGCAAGGCCGTATGACGGCGCCCGCTGCGACGCCATCGTCCGGGGTCGCCGACCGGCGAGGATCTAGGCTGGAGGCCAGCGAAAGGAAGGAAACGACCATGACCCTGGCACCCCCCGTGTCGGCAGGACGCGACCTGGCGTTACCCGCCATCGGGTTCGGCACGTACGGACTCAACGGTCTCCCGGCCCTCGACGTCATCCATCGCGCCATGGAGGCGGGCTACCGCCTGTTCGATTCGGCGTTCAACTACGAAAACGAGGGGGCGGTCGGCGCGGCGGTGCGCAGCGCCTCGATCCCGCGCGACGACGTGCTGGTCACTTCGAAGCTGCCAGGAAGGCATCACCGCTACGTCGAGGCCCTGGCCACCGTGGAGGAGAGTCTGCTGCGCACCGGACTGGACCATCTGGATCTGTACCTGATCCATTGGCCGAACCCGAACGTGGGCCTGTACGTCGAGGCCTGGCGTGCGCTGATCGAGGCGCGCGATCGTGGCCTGGTGCGCCACATCGGTGTCAGCAACTTCCTGCCCGCGCACCTCACTCGCCTCATCGAGGAGACCGGGGTGGCGCCCGAGGTCAACCAGGTCGAGCTCCACCCCTACTTCCAGCAAGGCCAGCAGCGTGCCTTCGATCGCGAGCACGGCATCATCACGCAAGCGTGGAGTCCCCTGGGGCGAGCCACCGACCTCCTCGGCGATCCGGTGCTGGCCGGGATCGCCGACAAACACCGGATCACCGTCCCGCAGGTGGTGCTGCGCTGGCACACGCTGATCGGATCGATCCCGCTGCCGAAGTCCGCGGACCCGCACCGGCAGGCTGCCAACCTCAACGTCGCGGGCATCGAGTTGGACGAAACAGACCTGATCGCCATCGCGGGCCTGGACCGGTACGACGGCCGGATCTGGGGTCAGGACCCGGCCGTGTACGAGGAGTTCTGAGGCATCGTAGAGGTCAGTAGAACTCCACGGTGTTGATCCGGTTCGTCATCGGCGTTCCGGCCAGGAAGTGCGTCGCGTTGCGGGCGAACAGTTCCGCGATGCGGCGCTCCTCCGAATCGGTCAGAGCCGCTGTGTGGGGGCTCACCAGCACCCCAGGGTGGGTCCACAGCGGGCTGTCGGCGGGCAGCGGCTCCTGCGCGAAGACGTCCAAGACGGCGCAGCCGACCCTGCCGCTGTCCAACGCACCGAGGAGGGCGGACTCGTCGACGACGGTGCCTCGACCGACGTTGACGACCGTGGCCCCCGGTCGCAGGGCCGAGAGGAGCCGTTGGCCCACGAGGCCCTCGGTCGCGGGGGTGCCGGGCAGCGTGGTGACCACCGCGTCGATGTCGGCGCCGTCGGCGATCGCCTCGTCGAGGGTCAGCACGCGCGTCACCCCGGCCACGTCGGTGTCGTCCTGGCTGACGCCCCAGACGCGGGCACCGAGGGCGGACAACTTCGCGGCCACCTGCCGCCCGATCCCACCCAGCCCCAGCACGAGGACCGTCTGGTCGCTGACCTGGCCCATCGCCCAGCGGCCCGACCACAAGCGTTCCCGCTGCTGATGGATCAACAGCGGAAGCGACTTGGCGCCTGCGAGGACGCCGAACACGGCGAACTCCGCCAGCGCCGACCCATGCACTCCGGAGGAGTTGGTGAACGTGATCCGGTCGAGGTCGGCGCGGGTCAGGCCGGCCCGGCGCACTTGCTCGCTCCCTCCCGCCGCCATCGTCTGCACCCAACGCAAGGATGCGTTGGCCTCGACGGCACGGCGCAGGGCCGCGGGATCCACATCGGGGATGCCGTAGAGGATGTCGGAGGAACCGACCAGGTCGTCATAGCGGGCCTGCTGCTCCGGCGTCCGGCGGAACGAGGGATCCCCGGAGAAGTCGGCGGGGAACCGCATGGGCGGCAGCAGTTCCGGGTCGTAGCGCAGGTCCAGGCGCGGCTCGAGGCGGGCGATGAGCGCCACGGTCTCGGGAGCGATGGGGGCCGCCATCGCGACGGTGGGGCGAGGATTCATGATCGTGCTCCTGAGTTGTCGGCGCGCAGTTGCGCAGCCTCGGCGTCCTTGCTGATTTCGAGGGCCCTGACCTCGGCCACGGCTCGCAGTGCTTCGTCGGCGCGAGCCGGGGGGATGACGATGATGCCGTCCGCGTCCCCCACGACGATGTCGCCCGGCTGGACGACCACGCCTCCAAGAGCGATCGGCTCGCCGATGGTCCCCGGACCGTTCTTCCAGGGGCCGGCAGGGGTGCGTCCCCGGGAGAAGACGGGGAACCGGAGCGAGGCGATGATGTCGGCGTCCCGGGCGCAGCCGTCGATGATGGCTCCGGTGGCGCCGAACACATCGAAGCGCTGGGCGAGGTTGTCGCCCATGATCGCGCGTCCGGAGTATCCGGCGGCGTTGACGACGATGACGTCCCCAGGCTGGATGAGATCCAGTGCCTCGATGACGGCCAGGTTGTCGCCCGCCACCGTCATCACGGGCAGCGCCGTCCCGAGGATGCGCGCTCCGGGCCACAGCGGGGTGATGCCCGCGTCGACGATGTTGAGCCGTCCGGTGGCGTCTCCGAGATTGGCCACGGACTCCTCGGCGAAGGCCGCGACGAGGTCTGGGGCGGGGCGTTGCCAGGGTGGTGCGATGCGGATGTTGCTCATGGTGGTGTCCTCCTTCGGGATCAGGGGTGGAGCCCGCGGCTCTCGTGGGCCTGGGTGACGCGTTCGACGGCGGTGAGCATCGCCGCCTGACGCAGGGTTCGGCCGTGGGAGTCGGCCGCCTTGACGACGTCCTCCCAGGCGGCGAGCATCCGCTCCTTGAGCCGCTCCTCGACCAGAGCGAGCGGCCAGCGGTAGGTCTGGTTGGCCTGGGCCCACTCGAAGTAGGAGACGATGACACCGCCCGCGTTCGCGAGGATGTCGGGGACCACGAGCACGCCGCGGTCGCGGAGGATCGCGTCTGCGGCCACGGTGGTCGGTCCGTTCGCGCCCTCGACGATGATGCGGGCCGCGATGTCTCCCGCGTTGGCGTCGGTGATCACGCCCTCCACGGCGGCGGGGACGAGCAGGTCGACCGGCAGCGTCAGTAGCTGGTCGCGGTCGATCTCCTGCGCGCCGCGGAAGCCCCGCACGGTGCCGGTAGCGTCCACGTGGGCGCCGAGTGCGGCGAAATCGATCCCGGCTTCGCTGTGGATCGCTGCGAACTGGTCGCTGACCGCGACCACGCGGATGCCCGCCTCGGCCAGGAACTCGGCCGCGCCACGGCCCACCTTGCCGTACCCCTGGACGGCGGCCGTGGTCCGCTCCGGCTTCATGCCCTTGTAGGCCAACGCGGCCAAGGCGACGTGGGCGACGCCGCGGGAGGTGGCGCTGGCCCGCCCGAGGGAGCCCCCGAGGATGACGGGCTTGCCGGTCACCACGCCCGCGACCGTGTAGCCACGGGTAGCGGAGTAGGTGTCCATCATCCAGGCCATGGTCTGCGCGTCGGTCCCGATGTCCGGGGCGGGGATGTCGCGTTCGGGGCCGATGATGGGGCTGATCTCGCTGGTGTAGCGCCGCACGACGCGTTCCAGTTCGCGGGCGGAATAGCGGGACGGGTCGATGGTCACGCCGCCCTTGGCGCCGCCGTACGGGAGGTCCATCAGCGCGCACTTCCAGGTCATCCACATGGCGAGTGCGCGGACCTCATCGAGGGAGACGTCCGGGCTGAAGCGGACGCCGCCCTTAGCCGGGCCGCGAGAGTAGTTGTGTTGGACGCGGTATCCGTTCAGCACCTCGATGGTGCCGTCGTCGCGCCGCAGCGGAACCGCGACCGAGATTTCTCGGCGCGGTGCGCTCAACAGTTGCAGGGTCCCTTCGTCGTAGCCGAGGGTGGCGACCGCTTCGCCGAGCTGGTGAAGCGCGTCGTCGAGTGGGTTGGCCCGGCTGGCGCGGTGAACGGAGGGCGGTTCAGTCATGGTGGGAGGCATCGTTGCTCCTGATCCGGCGGATTGGATGAGAATCGGTTCTCATCTCGTGACTCGAGTCTGCCCCGGGTTCCGGCGGGGCGCAAGGGGGTTGTCCTGGCTGCGTCGAGTCTGTCTGTGTGTCGCGGAGTGGCCTTGTGGCTTGGGGTGGGGATGGTGTCAGAGCCGCGTGCTTCGCGGGCGGGGTCGCCACTAGTTGCCTGCAATGCGGCGATTCTTGACCGGTGAGAAAATCGGAGTCTATTCTCGTTTGCAATGCGAGTCACATCTCGTAGTCGGCGGTGAAGCGGGCGGGGCGTAAAGATGCGCAACGACAGGTTCGAGACGGTGGCCACAAGCGGCCGATCGGGCTCCGTGACACCGGCAACAGCAGACGGCCTTCGTCAGACGTGGCGTTCGGCCTCACCCGGCCCGATGGGGCCTTCCGCCATCACCACGAGTCGTTCAGACTCCCGTTCGGAGGTCAGACACATGAGTTCGACCGAGTCACTCGACGCCGCTGAGATTGAGCGCGTCACCCAGGACGGCCGCTTGGTCCGTCGCGTCACCGTTGCCGGCAGCATCGGTTCCTTTGTCGAGTGGTACGACTACGGCATCTACGGCCTGCTCACCACGTATCTCGCCATCAGCATCATGGGCGGCGGTGACGCGGGCAGCCTGCTGCTCACCAATATCGGCTTCCTGGTGAGCTTCATCGCACGTCCCTTCGGCAGCGTTCTCAGCGGCTATATCGGGGATCGCCTCGGGCGCAAGACCCTGCTGGCCACGCTCCTGCTGCTGATCTCCGCCTCCACCGCCTGCATCGGGTTGATCCCTTCGCATGAGGTCATCGGGGTCGCGGCGCCGATCCTCCTGTTGGCCCTGCGGGTCCTGCAGGGGGTCTCGGCCGGCGGCGAGGTCGCCGGTGCCATGGCGTTCGTGGGCGAGTATTCGCCCGATCACCGCCGGAACTTCAACATGTCGTTCATCGCTGTGGGGTCCTTCCTCGCCCTGATGACCGGTAGTGCGTTCTCTGCCACGCTCATCACGGTCCTGGGCGACGCCACGATGACCGCGTGGGCCTGGCGCGTCCCGTTCCTGGTCGCGGCCCCGCTCGGCTACATCGGCTTCTACATTCGCTCGCAGCTTGAGGAGACGCCGCATTTCGCCGCCCTCCGCGAGGCCAAGAGCGTGGAACGCAACCCCCTGCGCGCGGTGTTCACCTCCAAGGAGCACCTGCGGGCGATCGCGCTGACGATCTTCCTGCC
>NZ_DAIOIA010000158.1:0-5269 GCF_036744435.1 Propioniciclava sp.
CTCACCCGTGCAGCAGGCTCATCCAGTTCGCGGGGACCGTGCCCTCCGGGCCCGGGACCGGCTGATCCGCGGGGTGACTGTGGGGTGCTGCCAGGGTCGGCCCTTCATACATCGCATCCTCGGGATAGCTGTAGTACCAGTCTTCGCCCGGCTCGAAGCTCTGGATGAGCGGATGGCCCGTCTCCTTGTAGTGCGCCGTCGTGTGCTGCGCTGGGGAGGTGTCACAGCAGCCGATGTGGCCGCACTGGGCGCAACGGCGTAGATGGAACCACCAGCCGCCCTCGGCCAGGCACTCCTGACATCCGGTTCCGCTCGGAGGGACTAAGGGATCGATGCCGTCCATGAGGGCTCCTTGGCGATCGGTGGGGGACAGGCTGCCAGATGGTGGGGGGTCAGGCCCGCACGGTGAGGGAACGCAGTGCCTCCTCGGTGGCGCGCATCCCCTCCCCGTCGTCGGTCTCGGCGATGGCGACGATCACCGTCGTTGCCTCGGCATGGGTGTCGACCACGGTCAATGTCACATGCAGGGTGGGCTCCTGCCCGCTCCCGGTGGTGGCGACCACCTGGCAGGCGGGGCGCCCGCCCACGGTCACGTCGTCGGTCGCGTAGGAGAGCGTCCGGAAGGTACCCACCTCGAGCAGCGTCTGCTCGAACAGGCTCGCACTGGCGGCGTCCAGCCCCGACCCGGCGAATCCCGGCTCGAGGTGAGCGACCCAGATCAGTGCGGTCCCGTCACCGGCCAGCAGCCGTCCGCCTTGGCCGCACGCCAACCAGCCGGGGACACCGATACGTGCCCAGCGGGTGTCGGCCTGCACGGTCAGGGCGCCGTCAGAGAGCGTCGACTCGTCGTCGGGGACCCCCTCACAGCCGGGCGCCGTCAGAGCCGGTGCAGGCGAAGGGCTCACACTGTCCTGTGGTGCGGGGGTAGGCGAAGCCGACTCCTGCACCGTCGCGGCACTCGCCGTGGACGCTACGGTCGGCGGCGACGTGACCGGCGACGGCGAGGACCCGGACGCGCCGCGCGGCGTCGCATTCATGGGCAGGGGAGTGGTGCGCCCAAATGTGGCGCCCGTCGCGGTGGCCAGGCCCGTGATGACGACGACGAGAGCGATCACCAACGTGCCATAGCCCAGCACGCGGGCCGGACTGCGCGGACGATCGGCGCCAGCGCCGCTGAACAGGTCGTCCAATCCGACGGGGGCGTCTCGCACCTCACGCGTCCACGATTGTCCGTCCCACCAGCGGTAACGCCCCGGCGCGCCCGCAGGATCGGGATACCAGCCTGGTTCGTGCACGTGACCTCCCCTCGTGTGCCTTCCATAGTAGGTCGCGTCCGCGCGGGGCCGTTGGTCAGCGGCGGGCCGCCGATGCCGTAAGGTGAAGTCCATGGGTGACATCGTCAACACGGCGCGCTGCGTCATGATGATGCCCCTGTGCTGTCGGCGAATGTCGGCCTGACGGCACGGTTCCGGTCGCTCCCCGGGAGGGTCGAGCGATTTCTGGATGCCTCACGTACCTGCCAGCTCTCGCTCGCGGTCCCGTGCTGTCGGCCCTGCTCCACGCCAACCACGCAGATTGAGGAAGAAGACACATGTTTCGACGTTTGATCACCACCACGGCAGCCCTTCTCGCCACGGGACTCGTGCTGACCGGGTGCGGCGCCGCCAACGCGGGCAGCACGAGCACGCCCGACACGTCGAAGCCGCTGCGCATCATGGCCGACGTGACCCCCCACTCGCTGCTGCTGAAGGAAGCCGAGAAGGAAGGGCTGCTGGGCGACGTGAAGCTGGACATCACCGAGATCTCCGGCGACATCGACCCCAACCAGCTCGTCGAGAGCGGCGACCTGGACGCGAACTTCTTCCAGCACGTGCCGTACCTGACCGACTGGAACTCCAAGCACACCGGTTCTGACCTGGTGGCGCTGTCTCCCGTCCACGTCGAGCCGCTGGGCCTGTACTCCAAGAAGGTGAAGCTCGACGCGGTGCCCGACGGCGCCGTCGTCGCGATCCCGGCGGATGCCACCAACCAGGCGCGTGCCTTGTTCCTGCTGGCCGACGCGGGGCTGGTCACCCTCGACGTGAAGCCGGATCAGGAGGGCCTGGACTACAGCCAGATCACCCCGGAGAAGAATGTGACGGGCAACCCGAAGAACCTCTCCTGGCTGAAGATCGACCGCCCGCAGCTCGCCGCGACCCTGGATGATCCGCAGGTCACGTTGTCCATCATCAACGGCAACTACGCCATCGAGGCGGGCCTCGTTCCCACCACCGACGCGCTCGCGCTGGAGTCCGCGGACAACAACCCGTACGCGAACGTGGTGGCGGTCAAGGCCACGTTGAAGGATGATCCTCGGGTGCAGAAGCTCAACGAGGCCCTCACCAGCCCGCAGATCCAGAAGTACATCACGGACACCTTCAAGGGGTCCGTCCTGCCGGCGAAGTGAGCTGATGTGATCGAGGTCACCTCCCTGACGAAGGTCTATCCGTCCGCCGCGGGCGACGTGACGGCGGTGGACGACGTCTCCCTGCGGATTGAGTCGGGCCAGATCTTCGGGATCCTGGGCCGCTCGGGCGCGGGCAAGACCACCCTGATGCGTTGCCTGACCGCACTGGAACGGCCGACGTCAGGGACGGTGACCATCGGTGACGTGGAGCTCACGTCCCTGTCGGCTGCCGGGCTGCGACGAGTCCGGCACACGATGGGCATGATCTTCCAGCACTTCAACCTGCTCGCCAGCCGGACGGCCGCAGCCAATGTGGCCTTCCCGCTCGAGGTGCAGGGGGTGCCCGCGGCCGAACGCGCGGCCCGCGTCGCCGAACTCCTGGAACTGGTCGGTCTGAGCGACCGTGCGGGGTCCTACCCGGCGCAGTTGTCCGGTGGGCAGAAGCAGCGCGTCGGCATCGCCCGGGCGCTGGCCGCCCATCCCCAGGTGCTGTTCTGCGACGAGGCCACCTCGGCGCTCGACCCGGCCACCACCGAGCAGATCCTCGACCTGATCGCGGAGATCAACCGGCGCACGGGGGTGACCGTGGTGCTCATCACCCACGAGTCGGAGGTGGTGCGCCGAATCTGTTCCGGTGCCGCGCTGATGGAATCCGGGCGCATCGTCGAACAGGGTGCGCTACTCGACCTGCTGACCGCTCCGCAGAGTCGGCTCGCCGACATCCTCCTGCCCGTGGGGGAGCCGGTCGCCGTCGACGGGGCGGCGTCGATCGTGCTCAGCTTCGCCCAAGGGCACGCGCAGGAACCGGTCATCTCTGGCCTGACGCGCCGCTTCGGCGTCGACGTCTCGATTCTCGGCGGCGCCGTCGAGCTCATTGCCGGGCGCAAGGTTGGTCGCCTGCGCGTGGTCTTGTCCCACCCCTCAGGTACCTACGATCGACCCGGGGTCGACGCGTACCTGGCCGAGCACGAGGTGAGCGTCCAAGCATGATTCCCTCCACGTCCTGGCAAGAAGCGCTTCCGGAACTCTGGGGAGCCCTGGGCGAGACCGCCTGGATGGTCGGCTGGTCCTTCCTCATCACCGCGGTGCTCGGCATCGCCATCGGAGTCCTGCTGCGGCTGTGGGCGCCCGATGGGCTGGCCCCCAACCGGTTCCTCTACTTCGTGGTGGGGGCGGTGGTGAACATCGCACGCTCGCTGCCCTTCCTGATCCTCATGATCGCCCTGATCAGCTTCACCCGGCTCATCGTCGGCACCGCCTATGGGCCGACCGCCGCCGTGGTTCCGCTGTCGGTGGGGGCGATCCCGTTCTATGCGCGCGTCGTCGAGGCGGCGCTGCGCGAGGTGGCTCCCGGCAAGCTGGAGGCCGCGCAGGTGATGGGTGCCTCGACCTGGGACATCGTCCGCAAGGTACTGCTGCCGGAGTCGCTACCCGGGCTGGTGTCGGGCGCCACGCTGACCCTCGTCACCCTGATCGGGTACTCGACGATGGCGGGCGTCATCGGCGGCGGCGGCGTGGGGGACTTCGCCATCCGATACGGCTACCAGCGCTTCAATGCGCCCGTGCTGATCGAGGCGGTCGTCGCCCTGATCGTCATCGTCCAGGTCGTGCAGTCCCTCGGTGACGAGATCGTGCGCCGGATGGGCCACCTGCGCGGTTGAGTCCACCCGCCTGCACGGACGCCGTCTGACGCGACGACAGGCGAAGAGCCCCTAGCCGTGGTGGTGCCAAGATACAGTCGGTGAACAGGCCACACGCACCCGAGCGCGGCGTCCGGCAGTGAGGAAGACTCCATGGCACCCACCCCGTATGAGAGGCCCCGGTCTGTGCGCAACGCCACGGCGAGCAATGACTTCAAGGCGGCCCTGACCGCCGGGGACAGGTCCCTGATCGGGCTGTGGATCGCCTCGGGCGATCCCTACGTGGCCTCCATCGCGGGCAGCGCCGGGTTCGACTGGCTGCTCATCGACTCCGAACACGGACCCAACGACCTGCGCAGCATCCTGGGTCAGCTCATGGCTTTGCAGGCGTCGGCGTCCGCGCTGGTGGTGCGCCCGCCCACCGGCGAGCCCTGGATCCTCAAGCAGTTGCTGGACGTCGGCGCGCAGAACCTGCTCGTCCCGATGGTCGACACCCCCGACCAGGCCAAGCAACTCGTTCGGGCGGTGCGCTACCCGCCGCGAGGCATTCGGGGCATGGGAGCGGCCATCGCTCGCGCCTCCGACTTCGGCCGGGACGACGGCTATGCGGTGCGCGCGGACGAGAACGTGTGCCTGCTCGTGCAGGCCGAGTCCCGCACCGCCTTGGCGAACGTGCGGCACATCGCCGAGGTGGAGGGCGTCGACGGGGTGTTCATCGGTCCGGCCGACCTGGCCGCGGACCTGGGGCTGCCCGTCGCCTCCGACGAGGTGCAACGCGTGATCGAAGCGGGGATCGCGAGCATCCTGGCGGCAGGCAAACCGGCCGGCATCCTCACCTTCGACGCGACCCTCAACCAGCGCTACCTCGACCTGGGTGCGACGTTCGTCGCGGTCGGTGCCGACGTGACGGAGTACGCCACAGCCCTGGACGCGCTGGCAGCGCGCTATGGCCTGCGCCCCGCTGGCGGACCGCGCGGCACGAGCTACTAGCCAGCCACCGGCGACGCGGCCGGCCGTGAGGCGGTGGGCGGGAGCCCGCGTCGCGTCCCGGTGCCCTCAAGGGGTGAGACGGAGCCGACCCGGACCTGAGCCTCGTGGACGCATCTGTCTCAACCTGATGGTGAGGTGACGGTGATGTCCACGGCGGGGCGGGCTCCCCACGCGCATGTGAGAACGCCAGCCT
>NZ_DAIOIA010000159.1:0-5227 GCF_036744435.1 Propioniciclava sp.
CACCCACGACATGTCCGCCGAGGAGCGGGAGACGCTGTACGCGAACTCGGTGAAGATCGGCGCCGCGGCGCTGCTGGCCTGAGTCGTCACCCGAGGGCGCGGGACTGTCACCCGGGGGCGCGGGGCTTGTCATCGCGCCCGCGGTTCGGCCCGCCCTCAGGCGATGTCTGCGGTCTGCTCGGAGGTGATCCCGAGCTGCATGCTGGGCGACAAGACCGCCGGGCCCGACGGCCGTGCCCCCGCCACGTTGTTGTAGGAGACCAGCCGCCAGCGGCCGCTCACCTCCACCTCCGTCCAGGAGCAGTTGGACAACCCACCCAGCAGGTGGGTGCCCGCGTGCCCCAGGCCAACGAGCTGGCACAGCCCTGAGCGCAAGGCCAATCCGTGTCCGACCACGACCGTGGTCTGTCCGGGGTAGGCGCGCGCGATCGCCTCCAGGGCCCGCACGATCCGGGCGCCCGCCTCCAGCGCGGTCTCGCCCGAGGGCGACCGCCGGAAGTCCTCACCGGAGCGCAGGGCGTCCGGGTACCAGGGGTACTCCACGGCGACCTGGGCGGCGGTCTTGCCCTCCCACGCGCCGATGTTGATCTCCCGCAGGAGCGGTTCGGTGAGCAGCGGCGCCCCGGTCGCCTCGGCGATCGCGGACGCGGTGGCTTGGGCGCGACTCAGGTCGGAGGCGACGATCCGGGCCGGCGCGAACTCCACCATGCGAGCCGCAACGGCCCCAGCCTGGGCGCGTCCCGTGTCGTTCAGGGGAATGTCTGCCTGACCCTGGAACCGCCCCGACGCGTTCGAGTCGGTCTCGCCATGGCGCACCAAGACGAGCCGGGTCCGGGGACCCGGCGAGGCGTGTGCACTCATGCCGTGGGGCTCTGCTCGAGTTCGAGGGCCACCGCGGGGGTGTCGCGCCACAGACGCTCCAGCGAATAGAGCTGTCGCTCCTCGGGGTGCTGCACGTGCACGACGATGTCGCCGAAGTCCACCAAGACCCAGCGCGCCTCCCGATCCCCCTCGCGGCGCAGTGCCTTGGCACCCTCGTGGAACAGCGCTTCCTCCACGGCGTCGACGACGGCGCCGATGAGGCGTTCGTTCCCGCCGGTCGCGATGAGGAAGACGTCGGTCAGGGCCAGCCGCTCGGAAACGTCGAAGGCCACCAGATCGGTGGCCTGCTTGTCGGCCGCGGCCCGCGCCGCGACCTGGGTGAGGTGGATGGCTCGCTCACTCGCCGCCATGAGACTCCTTGTCTTGAGGGCCTTTCTCGTACAGGCCCCGCTTGCTGATGTACTGCACGATACCGTCCGGCACCAGGTACCAGATGGGCAATCCCTCCGCTGTGCGGCGGCGGCAGTCGGTGGAACTGATCGCCATGGCGGGGATCTCCAGCAGCGTCACCTTGTCGGCGGGCAGGTGGGAGATGTCCTGGGGCTGCAGGGTGACGCCAGGGCGTGAGACGCCCACGAAGTGAGCCAGATCGAACAGGGCGTCGACGCCGCGCCACGTGAGGATCTGGCTCAAGGCGTCGGCGCCGGTGATGAAGAACAGGTCGGTGTCGCCTCCTCGTTCGGCGCTGACGTCGCGCAGCGTGTCGACCGTATAGGTGTCGCCAGGACGGTCGATGTCCACGCGGCTCACCGAGAACCGGGGGTTGGACGCCGTGGCGATGACGGTCATCAGGTACCGGTCCTCCGCCGGGGAGACCAACTGATCGGCCTTCTGCCACGGCTGCCCCGTGGGGACGAACACCACTTCATCGAGGTCGAACCGCGCAGCCACTTCGCTGGCGGCCACCAGGTGGCCGTGATGGATGGGGTCGAAGGTGCCACCCATGACACCGAGGCGCCATGCGCGCCCGCCCTCGCCCAGGGCCAGGCCCGTCGAGCTCATTCGGACTGCGTGTGCGGGCGCCCAGAGCCGAAACCGATGAGGATGGCCAGGATCACCATGAGGAGGAGGAACACGGACACGCCGGTCGCCACGGCGGCAACGACATGGCCGCCGGAGGCCTCGAGCAGAACGGTCATGCGCGGCAGCTTAGCCAACCTCGCCCGCCTCAGGCACGCGTCTGTCCGCGACCCAGAAGGACATACTTTGTGGAGGTCATCTCCGAGAGCGCCATCGGGCCCCGGGCATGCAGCTTCTGCGTCGAGATGCCGATCTCTGCCCCGAATCCGAACTCGCCGCCGTCGACGAACCTGCTGGACGCGTTGACCAGGACGGCCGCAGCGTCCACCTCGGCGGTGAAACGCTCCGCGTTGGCCAGGTCGGCGGTGATGATGGTCTCGGAGTGGCCCGTGCTGTGCTCGGCGATGTGCGCCAGAGCGGCGTCCAGTCCGTCGACGACGCGCGCGGCCAGGTCGAGGGTCAGGTACTCGGCGTCGAACTCACCGGGCCCGGCGGGCACCACCGCGTCGGAGTAGGCCGCGACCTCGGGGGTCCCGTGGACGGTGACGCCCGCGGCGGCGAGCGCCGCCAGCGCTCGGGGCAGGAACGTCGGCGCAATATCGGCGTGCACCAACAGGGTCTCCAGCGCGTTGCACACGCTGGGTCGTTGCACCTTCGCGTTGAGCATGATGTCGAGGGCCATGTCCGCATCGGCGGAGGAATCGACGAACAGGTGGCAGTTGCCCGTGCCGGTCTCGATGACCGGGACGGTGGCCCCCTGGACGACGGCGTTGATGAGCCCCGCCCCGCCCCGCGGGATCAGGACATCGACCAGCCCGCGCCCTGTCATCATCTCGCCGGTGACCTCGCGGCCCCCCTCGACCAGTTGCACCGCGTCGACGGGCAGGCCCGTGTCGGCGATTCCCGCCCGCAGCGCAGCGATGATGGCCTGGTTGGAGTGCAGGGCCGAACTGGAGCCGCGCAGCAGCGCCGCGTTGCCGGACTTCAGCGCGATCCCGGCGGCATCGGCGGTGACGTTGGGGCGCGCCTCGTAGATGATGCCGACCACCCCGAACGGGACCCGCACCTGCCGCACCTGGACGCCGTTGGGATTGGTCCAACCGCGCACCACGTCGCCGACCGGGTCCGCCAGGCCCGCCAGATCGGTGAGCCCGACGGCCATGCCGCTGATGCGCTCGGGCGTGAGCCGCAGCCGGTCGATCAGGGACGCCTCCGTACCGGACGCCTCGGCGCGGGCCACATCCTCGGCGTTGGCGGCCAGAATGCTCGGCGTGCCAGCCAGCAGCGCGGACGCCATGGCGCGCAGCGCGGCGTCCTTGTCGGCCCGCACGGCGGTCGCGAGCACGCGGGCGGCGAGACGCGCGTCGCCTGCTTGATCGGTGAAGGAGGTCATGGCGACGATTGTAGGTTCCCCCACGCCCCCGTCAGCGCGCGATCCGCAGCCGCGCAGCGGCGCGCTCGCGCTGCAGCATCGGCTCAGGAACCGGAGCCGCCTCGATGAGACGCCGCGTGTACTCCTCGCGGGGATGTCGCAGAACCGACTCGGTGGGTCCGATCTCGACGATCCGCCCGGCCTGCAGCACGGCCACCTCGGCGGCCAGCAGGTCCACCACCGCGAGGTCGTGGCTGATGAACAGGCAGGAGAACTGCAGTTCCTGCTGCAGGTTCGAGAACAGCTCCAGCACGGCCGCCTGCACGGAGACGTCCAGGGCGCTGGTGGGCTCGTCGGCGATCAGCAGACTCGGGTCTAGGGCCAGCGCCCGGGCGATGCCGACTCGCTGCCGCTGCCCGCCTGACAGCTCGTGGGGGTAGCGCGTGTGCCAGGCGGGCGGCAACTCCACCTGGTCCAGGAGCGCCTCGACCCGTTGGTCGCGTTCGGCACGCCGCATCTGCGGCCGGTGCACCACGAACGGCTCGCCGATGCTCTCCCCGATCGTGAGGCGCGGGTTGAGCGAGGACGCCGGATCCTGGAACACCATCGCGTAGGCGCTGCGCAGCGCCCGACGTTCCGCGGCGCTTCCCGCGGTGGCGCTGCGTCCCGCGATCCGGATCTCCCCCGACTCCGGGGGAAGCAGCCCCACCACGGCCTTGCCGATGGTCGACTTGCCCGACCCCGACTCCCCCACCAGGGCGAGCACACTGCCCCGAGGGATGGTGAAGCTGACGTCGGTGACCGCCTGGAAGCCCCGCTTCAGCAGCGAGCCCGGGTACCGAACGTTCAGGCCCTCCACCTCCAGGGCCGGTGTGTCGGTACGGATCCTCGCCTCCGCCGGTTCGGTGTCCGCCAGCGAGTCGCTGTCGCGCACGCGCGGCACTGCCGCCAGAAGCGCCTGGGTGTAGGGATGCTGCGGTGCCGCGAACAGCTCGAAGACGCCCGCGCTCTCCACCACGTCGCCCTGGCGCATCACGACCACCCGGTCGGCCATCTCGGCGACGACGCCCATGTCGTGGGTGATGAGCACGATGCCCATGCCCCGTTCTTGCTGCAGCCGCCGCAGCAGGGCGAGGATCTCCGCCTGCACGGTGACGTCGAGCGCGGTCGTCGGCTCGTCGGCGATGAGCAGGACGGGATCGTTGCAGATCGCCATCGCGATCATCGCCCGCTGCCGCTGCCCTCCCGAGAGCTGGTGGGGGTAGCTGCGGACCCGTCGCTCCGGCTCGGGAATGCCGACGTCGGCGAGCAGCTTGATCGCCTCCCGCTGGGCGGCCGCCCGGGAGACCGGGCGGTGGGCGCGGATGGCGTCGGAGATCTGCCGCCCGACCGTGTACACGGGGTTGAGCGCCGTCATGGGCTCCTGGAAGATCATGCCGATCTCGCCGCCGCGCAGTTCGCGGATGCGCTCGGGTGGCGCGTGGAACAGGTCCTCCCCCTGATACGCCATCGCGCCGGCACGATGGGCGTCCTCGGGCAGCAGATGCAGGACCGTCATGGCGGTGACCGTCTTACCGGAGCCGGACTCCCCCACCAGGGCGATCGTCTGGCCGGGCGCCACGTCGAAGGACACCCGCCGGGTGACGTTGGCGGGGCCGTCAGCCGTGTCGAAGGTGACACTCACCCCGCGTGCCGAAAGCAGTGGGGTCTCCTCGACGGCGCTCATCGCGCCGCCAGGCGCAACAGTTCGGGTCCCGTCACCACGACCTCCTCGGACGAGGCGATCGCCCGCCAGGTGTGGGTCCGGACGGCCATCCGCTCAAGGTCGAGGGGGAAGTGCTCGAACCCGATGAGCCCGGTGTAGCCGATCTCGTTCAGCGCGGCGAAGACCGCCGGCCAGGGCACCTGTCCCGTCCCCGGGATGCCCCGGTTGTTCTCCACGGCATGGAAGTG
>NZ_DAIOIA010000160.1:0-5041 GCF_036744435.1 Propioniciclava sp.
GGAGCTCCGCAAGTCGGTGCAGAGCCGTGCTTCGGCCTCCGACCAGTTCACCGTGTCCATCCAGCAGGGGAGCGTCGCGGTCGCGTCCGCTACCACGCAGGGCACGCAGACCAGCGTCACCGCAGGCCCCATCATCGCCCGACGGGGCACGACCTACCGCCTGACGGAGGCCATGGCGTCCGGTTCGGCCAATCAGTTGAGCGCCTATTCCACGACGTTTAGCTGTGTGGATACCGCGAATGGAAACGACCCCATTGTCGCCACGACGACGGGGACCGACTTCAATGTGAACGTTCCCACGGGTCGAAGGACTCACATCGTCTGCACGTTCGTGAACTCCGCAGGCCAGGTCAGTTGGACCAAGACGGATGCCACGACGGGCCAGCCCCTCGCAAACACGACGTGGCGGATCAACGCCCCCGGAGGCACCGTTCTTTCGGTGACCGACAACGTCGGCGCGAGCGGATACACGGGCCTCGATCAGGATCCGGCGCCCGGTAGGTTCCGCGTCGCCGTCGGACTGGGTGCGCACTCGCTGGTGGAGGTCTCCGCCCCCGCCGGCTACGTCGTCGACGCGACACCGCGGCCGTTCACGATCAGCGCCAAAGCGCGCACCGTGGATCTCGGCACCATCGCCAACCCACGAGTGCTTGGAACGGTGACCTGGTCGAAGGTGAGCCCCACCGGCGGGCTGCTGGCCGGCTCCACCTGGCGGCTGACGCCGACCTCACCCGCAGGTGCGCCCTTCGACATCACGGACAACACCGGGCAGCCGGGCTACTCCGGCCGCGACACCGATCCGGTGGCGGGTCAGTTCGCCGTGCGTGACCTTGCCTGGGGAACGTATTCGCTGGTGGAGATTGCCGCTCCGGTGGGTTACGTTATTAACAGCACTCCGAATCAGGTCGTGATTGATGCCACGCATACCTCGATCGTTCTTGGTGCTTTCACGAATCAGCTCAGTCCAGGCGTGAAGCTCCCGCTGACCGGCGGCGAAGGTGCTTCAGGATATTGGATTGCCGGAATGTTGCTGGTCGCAGTCGCCGTAGGCGCCGCGGTCACGCATCGTCGTTATCGTCACCCCCACCGTCCCTGAGGCGGGATTGCAACACCAGTGATATGCCATCCCGGCATATCACGTAGGAAAGGAATGGAACGACCATGAAATCGACAAGCCGAGGGTGGGCCGCACGGCTCGCCGCGACGCTGGGGGTCGTCGCACTCAGCGCACTCACCCTCGTCCCGGTGGCTCACGCCGCTGACCCGACGGGGAACATCGACTTCACTCGCCAGGGCAGCATCATCATTCACAAGAGCCAGCAGGGCGGTACCGGAACCGGTACCCCGGATGGTGCGTCGAGCCCGACGTCCAGCCCGGTCGCCGACGTGGTCTTCACCGCCTACCCGATCACCTCGCTGCCCCTCAACGTTGCGGCAAACTGGAACACGCTGTCGACCCTCGCCGTTCCGGCCGACGCCTGCGACGTCCCCTCTCTGGCAGGTCAGACCCTGGGCACCGGCATCGTGAGCGCGCCGACCGGCAGCAACGGGCAGACGACGCTGTCGGGGCGTTCGGTCGCGGCATACCTGGTCTGCGAGACCTCCGCGCCCAGCACCGTGGTGGACCGTGCGCTCCCGTTCGTGGTCACCATTCCTTACCCCTACAAGAACGACTGGCTGTACTCGGTCAACGTCTACCCGAAGAACGGCCTGGCGACGATCACCAAGACGATCTCGGCCCAGACCGGCCTGGGTCTGGGGTCGACGGTCACCTTCCCGGTGACCTCCGACATCGCGAAGATCGATCCGGCGAACAACTTCGCCTACTACCGCGTCACTGACACGATGGCCACCGAGCTCACCAGCCCTGCCGTCGCCAGCGTGCAGCTCAACGATGCGGGCACCCTCACGACGGTTCCGGCCGGCTACTACAGCGTGAACGTGGCCGGGCAGACGGCGACCGTGGAGTTCACCCCGGCTGGCCTGACGTGGTTGAAGTCCCAGGGCGGCAAGAAGATCGTCGTCACCTTCACCGGTGTGGTGTCCACCGTCCCCGCGGGCGGGACGATCAGCAACACTGCGAACCTGTACGCCAACACGCGCAACGTCGTCACGCCCGGGACCCCGTCGGACCCGGTCGTCACGAAGTGGGGCGACCTGCTCATCGCCAAGCGCGACGCCCAGAGCCGTCCGCTGCAGGGCGCCACGTTCGAGGTGTACCCGGCCGCCGACCCGTACGCCGCGACGTGCTCGGCCACGCCGGCGCCCGGTGCCTCCGCGATCAGCGTGTCCGGTGCGACTCAGTTCACGTCGGGGACCAACGGCAACGTGACGGTCGCTGGCCTGTTCGTGTCTGACAGCGTGAACGCGACCATCAACTCCGCCTACCGCTGCTACGTCATCAAGGAGGTCGCGGCCCCCGCCGGGTACGTCCTCCCCGTGGACGCCGCAGCCCTCACCGCCGTGCGCGTCACGGCCGGGACGAGCACCGCGGCTGACGTCACGGTGACCAACACCCAGCAGGGCGTCCCGCAGCTGCCGTTCACCGGTGCGGGCAGCCAGGTGCTGCTGATCTCGATCGGTGGCGGACTGCTGCTGCTGGCCGGCTTCGGGGCGATCCTGGTGCGCAGGCACCACCGCGGAACCGCCGGGTGATCGACGCGTTTCCTGCAGGGCGGCGAGGGCTTCGGTCCTCGTCGCCCTGCGGCGCGTCCAGCTCTCACATGGCTCAGCGATGACAGTGCATGGCGCGGGCACGCGTGCCCGGCAGGGCCGGGTGGCTCGATGGATCCTTCCCCTGATCGTCGGGGTCGCCGCGTGGCTCGGCATGATGCTGGTGCTGTATCCGAGCATCGCGGCGTGGTTCTCCGCCTACAACCAGTCGCTGGTGATCGGCACCTATATGCAGCAGTCGGAGGTCGGGCTTGAGCCGAGCGCTGCCGAACAGCTGCGCCTGGCCCGCGCCTACAACACCGAACTGAGCTCCGGGGCCCTCCTGGCGGCCAACGAGCGCCTCCCCCAAGGGGAGGGAACGTCCTCCAGCACGGGGCCAACGTATGAGGAACTGCTCCGGGCCGACGCGTCCGGCGTCATGGGTCGCCTCCGGGTTCCCACCGCGGACGTCGATCTGCCGATCTACCACGGCACCTCCGACGAGGTGCTGTTGGAGGGCGTGGGGCACCTGGAAGGCACGTCCCTGCCGGTCGGCGGGGAGGATACGCACAGCGTCCTCACGGCACATCGTGGGTTGGCGTCGGCGAAGATGTTCACGGACCTGAACCTGGTCCAGGTCGGCGACACGTTCACCATCACGGTCTTCGATCAGGTGCTCACCTACCAGGTGTCCGAGATCAAGGTGGTGGACCCGACCGAGACCGAGACGCTGCGTCAGGTGCCCGGGGAGGACCTGGTCACCCTGGTGACCTGCACGCCGCTCGGCATCAACTCACAGCGCATCCTGGTGACGGGGACCCGTATTCTCCCGACGCCGCCCGCTGATCAGGTGGCCGGGTCGACGGTCCCCTCGCCGTTGACCTTCCCCTGGTGGGCGGTCATCGCGGCGGTGGGCACGGCTCTCGTCGTCGTCTACGTGTGGCGGGCGACGCGCAGCCGCCCCCGGCGTGGCGCCGCGGACGCCACCACGGAGTGAGGGTCAGGGGCCCTCGACCGTCACGTCGTTGAACGGCATGAACGGGGCGATGGCGGGGAAGACCCACGTCATCAGTCCCCACACGACCGCGAGGAACAGGATCAGCGCGAGGATGGCCTTCACCGCGACCGGTCCGGGCAGAAGCCGCCACAGCGCTCCGTAGAACGAGAGTCTCATGGGGTCGTCACCGCCAGCACCTCCGGAGGTAGGCCGCCCGCTCTGGGCAGCGTCTGTTCCAGCACGGCGTGCTGGACGTAGCGTTCGCGGGAGCTGAACTCCGGATGGCAGCTGGTCATCGTGAGCATGGCCGTGGTGGGGGCGACGCCGGGCTGGTTCGGGACGGGCAAGACGACGCGCACGTCGGTCGGTAGGACGATCTCGGAGGCCACGACGGAATACACGTAGTAGGTGTCTGCCGTTTCGATGATGACGCGGTCGCCGTGGACCAGTTCCGCGATCTGATTGAACGGCTTGCCGTAGGTGACGCGGTGGCCGGCCAGGGAGAAGTTCCCGACCTGGCCAGGCATGACCGTCTGTTCGTAGTGGCCGACCCCCCGCTTGAGGATGTCGCGCGTGGTCCCCTCATAGATGGGACGGGCGTAGTCGGCGCCGAAGCGTGGGATCCTGACGATCGCGAAGGCGTCGCCCATCTCGACCGCGTCGGGGGTGACCCACCCGGAGTCGGCCCCTTCGAGGGAGGCGATCACCTGTGCCGAGTCCTGGTCGGCGACCACGTCGGTCCACCACAGCTGCCAGGCCGCGAACAACAGGCAGAACATGCCGACGGTGACGAAGACCTCGCCGAGCAGGCCGATGAACTCATGGAAGAGGCGGCGGGCTCGTCCGGGGCGCGCGGGCACGGCACGCGCAGGCCTCGGGGTACTCACGCAGGAAGACTACCCGGGCTCAGAAACACCGTCCGGGGACGCGCCGCGCTCAGTTCGCGAAGGCTGTCGCTTCGACGCTATGATGTCGGGGTTGCCTCGGCAACGCGCGGGCGTAGCTCAATGGTAGAGCGCCAGCTTCCCAAGCTGGACACGCGGGTTCGATTCCCGTCGCCCGCTCCATTCTTTCCTCCCCCCCTTTTCCTCTGGGCCCCGAAGGCATCGCGTGCTGCGTGGTCGCACCCCGCCAGATCCTTGCGATGACTCCCCATGCTGGCCGCTCGAGACGCAGGAATGCGCGCTCACAACTGACGCGCCCCGCGCCCGGGATACGGGGCGCAGGGCGCGTACGTCTGGTGTTTCGGGTGATGCACCCGCCGTTCTCAGGCCGGGACGATGTTGACCAGCTTCGGCGCGCGGACGATTACCTTCCGGACGCCGCGGCCGTCCAGGGTGCGCTCGACGCCGGGGGCGGCCAGGGCGGCGGCCTCCAGGTCGGCGTCGGAGA
>NZ_DAIOIA010000161.1:0-4973 GCF_036744435.1 Propioniciclava sp.
GACGTCGTCTCCGACGAGGGCTTGGGGTTGCGTTTCGCCCTGTCGAAGGCCTGATTCAGCCGCGAGGAGTCTGACCAGGAGGGGGGCGTCGCCTGTGGGTGACGCCCCCCTCCTGCGCGCTCCTGGGCGACAGTCCACGGACGGCTTCGCAGAGCCGCAGTCACGGACGCGCGTGAGAGAACGCCAGGGATCGTGGGCGTGGGCTCGCGCAACCGGCCCCACTGTTCGTAGCTCTCGTACTCGAGGTTGCCGTTGTGGATAACTCCACACTGAATGATGGGGGCCGGTGTTGATATGCCAAACTGGGGCCATCCCCAGGAGGTAATACCCCATGAATCTCTCGAGGCGGTCTCGTTCGCTCTCCGTCGTGCTGGTTGGCGTCGCGTTGGCTGGTTGTTCTGCGGCGCCTGTGGCGAGCCCCACTCCTTCACCTACGTATGCGTGTGTGCCGGAGGCGGGCGGTGAGGCGGTTCCGTGCGGCCCGATCGAGTACGAGCAATCCCAGCGTCGGAACGCTCTCTACGCAGAGGCGGAGGCGGTGTACCGCAGGTACTGGGCCGAGAAGGAACGCTTGGCGAGTATGCCCGATCCCAGCTGGACAGCCGAGTTGGAAGCCACCACGGGAGGTGCCTTTCGGGAGTCTGCGATGGAACTAGTCGATCGTGCCCGGGGGCGGCAACGCGTCAGTGGGGAACCGCAACTCGCGTGGGTGAAGCGACTTCCTGGACTGAGTCGCTCGGGTTCGATTGTTGCGCTCGAAGTTTGTACCGACGCTAGCGGGGCGACCTACGCGTCAGCCGATGGGGGGCAGCCCCAGCCTGGCCTCACAGGTCAGCTTCGCCTGTACTACTCCCGCGATCACGACTCAGTGCTCAGGATCGTCGAGTCGGAGGCGAAGGAAGTTCCTACGTGTTGAGGCGGCTGTTCGTCTGGGGTTCGCTTGTTGCGGTCCTGGCAACGCACTCTTCTGGTCTCGCCTATGCCCAGAACGACTATGTGGTGGGAAACCTGGACGAAGTGAACACAGTGGGCGTGAAAGCGCAGACGAGCGATGTCGGACGAGGCCAGTACGGAGGAAGAACCGGTGGCCACGAGAGTTCTCGTGGGGGCTCCTACTCGGTGCCTGCAGCATCCGAACCCGAGTTTGAGGTGGAGGAGGTGAATGGGAAGACCGTGCGGTTGACGTTGAAGCGGAGTCGGCCGGCGTTGACGATTGATGGGTGCTGGGATGGCCCGGTGGAGCGGCGGGAGTGCCGGATCATTCCCGAGCAGGAGCCGGGTGAGGCCGACGCCCCGGCCGCTGCGGCTCCCTCGCGGGAGCGGGTGGAGTCTGTGGTGCGGTCGTTGGTGTCGTCGATGGAGTTGCCGTTGCCCACCCCGTTGGTGGGGCCGGATCCGAGCGTGAACGAGTGGCACATGGCGGTGGTGGGGTATCCGTTGTGGTTGTGGACGGACAATCCGGAGTCGATGTCGTCCACAGTGACGGGGAACGGGATCACGATCACCATGCGTGCGCGACGTGGGGCGACGACCTTCGACATGGGTGACGGGAAGAAGGTGTCGTGCTCGAAGATGACGCCGTATCCGGCGCGCGTGAAGCCGGCGACGCCGTCGCCGACGTGCGGGTATGCCTACGGTTGGCCGTCGTTGCCGCAGGGGAACTACACGGTGACGGCGTCGAGTAGGTGGGTCGTGGACTGGTCGGCGTTGGGGTTCGAGGGGTCGATTCCGGTGACGGTGTCTGCCCAGCGTGCCTTGCCGGTGGGGGAGTTGCACGCCCTCGTCGTCCGCTGACCCAGGCCCGCGCTGTCCGGCCCTGATACGCCCCGCTCGGGGGCCGCTGCGCCCACCGGCCTCGACCGGTCAACGACGCGCGACCCGCTTCGCTGGCGAGCATCCGCCGGGCGTCGTGGCCGACCCCGGCCACCGTGGCCAACGGCTGAGCATCCCCGACGTCCTGCCCGAACGTCGCCACGAGGTGGGCGTGATAGTTCACGGCCCGCTCCTCCCGGTTCGCGCCCTGGGTCTGCGCGGCGCACGACCGATCAAGGCTCGTCGAGTTCGGATCGTCGTCGGCGGTGCCGATCAGATACCGGACGCCGCGAGACGCATACCGCTCGCGGATCTCTTCAGGGTTGCCGGTCTCGGCATAGCCTGCCCGGCCGTCCAAGCCGTACCGCCAGTCATTGAAGGTGGGACACGACGCGCTGGGGCGCGGCCGGTCGGCCGTCAGCCACACATAACTCGACGGATTGATGATCACGTAGCGATCCAGCATCGTCCGCGACACGGCCGCGTACCGGTTGGTGAACTGGCCCCCACCGGAGAACCCGACCAGCGTGATGGACCGGTCCCCCACCGCCTCGACCAGGGCGTCCATGACCGCGAACGAGGACACGCCGCCCCGGTCCGGCTCGCCGGCGGGCCAGGTGCTCGGCCCCCAGGCGAACCCGCCCGTCGGGGCGTCCGCGGACGTGGAGAAGTGCGGGGCGATCACGACCGTATCCGCGGGCTCGCCGCCCAGCGCCGCCACGACCGCATCCCGCATCGCGCACGCGGCCCGGTCCAACCCGTGCACGGCGATGATGACGCGTCGAATCTCCTGGCCCCATGCCTGCACCGGAGCCGACGCGCAGTACTGGAACGGGCGCCCGGCGATCAGGATGCGCTGGGCCGCCCCGTCACCCAGAACCTGACGCGGCTGGAGCGCGCACCCACTCACCACCACCGCTACCAGGAGCGTCACCGCTGCGCGCAGAACACGCCCTCTCACGTGCCCACCTCCTCGCGCCAGGCCGCCTCGAACACGTCGACCAACGTCTCCACGTAGGCACGTGACAGGTGGTTGGTGTCCATGTAGACGTACGTGTTCCCGATCACCCCGGGGCATACGGACACCTTTCCCGGCGGGCACAACCAGTCCGAGAAGTCGAGGTAGTGCTGATTCGGCAAGGACTCCAGCGCGCCCTTCGGCCAGGTTTCGGCGAGCTTCTCGGTGCGTCGCGCGAAACAGCGGGGATCATCGGCTCCGAACCTTTGCACGCACTCGGGCATGTTCACCTCCCAGCGCGGATTGTCCCGCACGTTGACGACGGTGATCCCCGACTCGGCCAGCGGTGCGATCGCGGACGCCCATCCCCAGTCGTCATGCTCGCCCTCGGAGGCGCGCGCCGACGAACCGGTGCTGAACACGTAGTCGGGTCGGATCTCTTCGAGCCAGGCGATTGCCTCGGTGGTGTACTCCGGGCAGCCGGGGATCTCGCTGGGGGAGCCCACCCGGCATGCGGGCCGCACGTAGGCGATCACCTGCCAGTTCTCCTGTGACGCCAACGGGATGAGGGCGGTCAGCCACTGGTAGGCGTGCGAGTCACCCACGACGGCGACGGTCTTCGTCGGCGGCTCCAGACCCTTCGTGAAGACGGCGCACCACCCCAGCTCCGGATGCGCGGGCATGCCGGGGGCTCCCGCTATGCAGGTGGGGAACTGCACCGGCCAATCCTGAGCGATCACCGCGTCGCCTGGGGCGATGCCGCGTCCCCGCCCGCTCGCGGGGGCCGCCGCCGTCGGCTCAGCGGTGAGAATGCGCGCCCCAGGGCGTTCCTCGGGTGGCAGCCCTGCCGTGGCGCGGGTGTCCCGCTCCACCAGGGCCGTCACCCCGCCGATGACCGAGGCGCCGATGAGCGAGAACAACAGGATCGTGGTGAGGGCGGGGGAGCGTCGCTTGAGCAGCGGCATCCCGTGGAAGCGTCGCTCCACGAGGCGGGTCGACGCGTCGGCAAGCAGGAACGACACCATCAGCACGACGGCGGACCCCAGCCAGCCGGTGCGCGGATTGGTCGTCCCCGTCGCGTCCAGGTAGAGCGCATACACCGGCCAATACCACAGGTAGAGCGCGTAGGCGCGGTTGGCGACGAAGGTGACCGGACGCCGCGACAGCCACCAGGCGGCATGCCAGGGGCGGCTGCTGGGCCCCGCGAACACGACCAGCGCAGCAGCGAGCAGCGGCGGGAGGGCGGCCGCGCCCGGATAGGCGCCGCGGCCCCACAGCGGGCCGGTTGCCAGCAGCAATCCCAGCCCGGCCCACGACATCGCTGCGGCCGCCCAACGCTGCGGGTTCCACGCCGGAAGCAAGGCCAGGAGCCCGGCGGCGGTGAACTCCCAAGCTCGCGCCCACGTGCTGAAGTAGGCGGCAGCCGGAGCCACCTCGATGAGGTGCACTGCATAGGCGAAGGACGCCACGGTCAGCCCCACCAGCACGACCCCGAGGCTGCGCCGCAGCGGCAGCCCCCACCTTCGCTCGGCGGCCGCGCACGCCACGAACAGCAGCGGCAGCAGCACGAACAGCTGGCCCTGCACCGACAAGCTCCAGAAATGCTGGAAGGGGTTCAACTCCAGCGGACTGGGGGCCGTGTAATCGGTGGCGTCGGCGATCAGCTGCCAGTTCTCCCGATACAGCAGGGACGCGATCGCGTGCGTGAGGAGCCCCGGGTAGCGCGTCGGGGTCTGCAACGCCCATCCGGCGAGCAAGGTGACGATGACGACGATGGACGCCAACGGCACCAGCCTCCGGAATCGCTGCACCAGGAAGTCGACGAGGGTGAAGGCCGTCCCCTTGCGGACGAAGGACCCCGTCATCAGGAAGGCGGAGATGAACAAGAAGACGTCGACGCCGCCGGACACCCGGCCTGACGTCCACAGGTGATAAGCGACCACGAGCAGGATGCCGAGGCCGCGCAGTCCCTGGATCTCCGGCCGGAAGCCTGCACGGCTCCCCGACGCGGGCGTCGCGGAGGGGGTGGGGGTGATGCGTGCCGTCACGGCACCCGGTGCGTCCAGGCGTCCGTGAGGAACTTCTCGTCCATCAGCTTCTGCGCGGCGTCGTATTCGGCGGGCGTGTAGTCGGAACGTCGGGTCTCGTGGTTCGCCTCGAAGGAGGCCAGGAACCGGGCAATGATCTCCTCGCGGGGCAGGCC
>NZ_DAIOIA010000162.1:0-4971 GCF_036744435.1 Propioniciclava sp.
CGCGTAGGGCTGGTTGGGGTCGGGGTAGCCCTGCGTGGGAGCGCCGTAGGGCTGCTGGGGATCGGTGTAGCCCTGACCCTGCGGGACGTAGGGGCCCTGCCCGTAGCCGGGCTGGGTGGCGGAGCCGTCCGAGAACGATGGTTGCCCGTACGCGCCGGAATCCGGTTGCGCGGGGTTCTTGGGGTTCGGGCTGGGATCGCTCATCGTGTCCACTCCTGACGTCGGTGAGGCCAGCATAGGGAACCGGGGACAATGGCTGCATGAGTGATGCGCTGAATCCCAGGACGGTGGCCTGGGCGACGACCATGCGCGGGCATCAAGCCGGTGATGTGGTCGTGGCCCATGCGGACTCTGCCGCGCGCATCCGGCTCGGGGCACCCATCGGCCGGGAGGCGCGCGAGGAACGGGAACGGCACATCCTCGTCCCGGAGGCCGCCTTCGCGGTCGGGGCGGGGGATCGGGCGCGTCCCGAGGAACCCGACATCGAACGGACGTGCTTTGAACGCGACCGGGACCGGATCGTGCACTCGCCGGCTTTTCGCCGGCTGGCGGGCAAGACGCAGGTGGTCGTCTATCCGACCGACCATCAGCGCACCCGCCTCACCCATGCCCTCGAGGTCGCGCAGGTGGCGACCTCCCTGGCCCGTGGCGTGGGGGTCAATGCGACGCTGGCCGACGCCATGGCGCTCGGGCACGACTGCGGGCACGGTCCGGGCGGGCATGCCTCCGAGGACGCCTTCGACGCCTTCCTTCCGGGCGGGTACGACCACGGCCCCTGGGGTGCAGACGTCGTCTTGGCGCCCCTGAACCTGTGCCGGGAGACCCTCGACGGGATCCGGAACCACTCCTGGTCGCGGCCCGCGCCGCACAGCATCGAGGGCGAGTTGGTGAGCTGGGCCGATCGGATCGCCTACTGCGCTCATGACCTGGAGGACGCCGTTCACGCCGGCATCGTGGACCCGGCCACCCTGCCCCGGGAGATCACCGCCGTGGTGGGGGCGACCCGCCGCGAACAACTGGCGTCCTTCATCCGCTCCATCATCGCCACTGTCGCCGAGACCGGCGTGGTGGGGATGTCCGGCGACGCGGGCGCGGCGCTCGCCGCGATGCGCCGCTTCAACTATGAGCGCATCTATACCCGGCCCGACTCGGTGGCGCAGTCCAACGCCGTCATCGGCGTCCTGCGCGGGCTGGTGGAGTTCTACGCCGAACACCCCGACGCCATGCCTCCCGACTATCGGCAGGAGGCCGAAGCCGATCCGGTGGTGACCGCCGTCACCTACGTCGGGGGCATGACCGACCGGTTCGCGTTCGACACCGCGGAGAACCTGCTGGGCTGGGATCCGGATCGCCTGCCGGCCGGGATCGGTCGCGGCGCCTGAGGCGTCCCCGCAGGTGGCGCCGGACTACACTGCCGGGCATGGCCGGCCTGATCCATCCCGAGGACCTGGAGACGGTCCGCGAGCGGTCCCGGATCGAGGACGTGGTCGGATCGTTCGTCCAGTTGCGTCCCGCCGGGGGTGGCGCCCTGGTCGGGCTGTGTCCCTTCCACGACGAGAAGACGCCGAGTTTCCGGGTGACCCCCAGCAAGGGGTTCTATTACTGCTTCGGGTGCGGCGAGGGCGGCGACGTCATCAGCTTCGTGCAGAAGATCAACAACATGGGCTTCACCGAGTCGGTGGAGTTCCTGGCCGACCGGGTCGGCTTGCAGTTGCGTTACACCGAGGGCGACGGGGCGCCACGGCATGAACCGGGCCTGCGGATGCGCGTCCTGGAGGCCAACCAGCTCGCCGCCGAGTTCTTCGCCAAGCACCTGAGCAGCGCGGATGCGGTGCAGGGGCGGGTGTTCCTGGATGATCGCGGGTTCACCCGCGAGCATGCGGAGCACTTCGGCATCGGGTTCGCGCCGCGGGGAGGTCGCGATCTCCTCAACCATTTGCTGGACAAGAAGTTCAGCAAGGACGACCTGGTCAAGGCCGGGTTGGTGCGGGAAGCCGGCTGGGACTTCTTCCAGGGACGTCTGGTCTGGCCGATCCGCGACGCCGGCCGCTCGACGCTCGGCTTCGGTGCGCGTCGGATCTTCGACGACGACCGCATGCCGGCCAAGTACCTCAACACCCCCGAGACGCTGGTCTACAAGAAGGGCCACGTGCTGTACGGGCTGGATCTGGCCCGCCAGAACATCGGCAAGAAGAACCAGGCGGTCGTCGTCGAGGGCTACACCGATGTGATGGCCTGTCACATCGCGGGTGTCGACACGGCCGTCGCCTCGTGTGGGACGGCGTTCGGAGCGGACCACAGCCGCATGATCGCCCGGCTCATGACGAGCGACTCCCTGGCCGGAGAGGTGGTGTTCACCTTCGATGGGGACGCCGCGGGCCAGGCGGCTGCGCTGAAGGTGTTCTCCTCGGATGCGACGTTCTCGGCGCAGACGTATGTGGCGATCGAGCCGGGCGGGATGGACCCCTGCGAGGTGCGGATCAGCGGCGGTGACGCCGCGGTGCGTGAGCTTGTGGCCCGGCGCATCCCCTTGTACCGCTACGTGATGAAGAACACCTTGGAGCGGTTCGACCTGGACCGCGCCGACGGCAGGCTGGCGGCCGTCCGGGCGGCCGCGCCGTTGGTGGCCAGCGTCCGCGACGTGGGTCTGGTCTCGGGGTACATCCGTGAACTCGCGGGTCTGGTCGGGATGAACCCCGACGAGGTGCGTTCGGAAGTCCAACGGGCCAACCGGCGTACGGTCCCGGCGGAGCAGCGTTCGGTGACGGTCAGTCGGCAGGAGCCGGCTCCCTCCGAGCAGGTCGCGATGGTTCCGCTTCCTGACCCCGAGGATCGCCGGCTGGCGACCGAGCGGGGGGTGCTGAAGGTGTTGCTGCAGCAACCCGGCTTGTTTCCACCGGATTGGGGAGGCATCGAGGCGGGCGACTTCGATCATCCGGCCTACCGGCTGGTCTTCGAGACGCTGTCTTCCACCAGCCGCGGCGAGGCCGGGTTCGGGCAGCGGGTCGTGGCGGCGCTCGCCGACCCGGTGGCCGCGCAGTTGGCGGTCGCCCTCTGCGTCGAACCGCTGCTGGCTGAGCCGACGGCCACCTACGCCCGCGAGTACGCCGCCCGACTGCGGCTGGCGCGGGTCCTGCGCGAGATCGGCGACCTGAAATCTCGGCTGCAACGCACCAACCCGGTGGAGGAGCAGGCGTCCTACAACAAGATGTTCGCCCAGCTCCTGGAGTTGGAGACGCGGCGCCGAGCATTGCAGGCCATGGCCGTCGGCGATCCGGCGTGAACGCAACCACCTGACCTTTATCGGTGTTGTCCGGATGCGGACCGGGGATAGCGCTCGGACCGGTCGCAGTTGCCCCGCCGGGCGCGCAGGCTGCCGTCATGACGACATCGCATCGAATCGGTGGCCCCGTGTTGACTCCACAGCAGGAGGCGGACCTCTCCCGTCGCATCGAGGCCGGGCTCGTGGCCGATGCTGTGGCGGCCGGCATGTTCGCCGCTGCCGCAGGAGCCACACCGGAGGAACTGGCTCGCCTGTCGGCGCAAGGTCGAGCGGCCTTCGCGGAACTGGTGGAGCGAAACCTGGCCCTGGTGGGTTTCGTGGTCGCCCCGATTGCGCGAGCGACCGGGCTGGACCGTGACGAGCTGGCGCAGGAAGGGCGCGTGGGGCTGGTGGAGGCCGCATGGCGGTTTGATCCGACTCGAGGCTCGTTCGCGAGCTGCGCTATCCCGTGGATCAGGATGCGTGCCTGGGATGAGGCGGTGACGGCTCACGGCTCGCTCGGCATGCCGCCGCGTCGGGCCCGCCAGTGGCGACGCGCCCTCGCGATCCGAGACGCGTTGGCGAGCGGAATGGCGCGGGCCCCACGCCTCGACGAGGTCGCTGCCCAGACGGGGGAGTCCGAGGCGGTGGTGCGGTCCCTGCTGGCCTTCCGACCCGCCTGCCGCCTCACGCCTGAGCACGAGGAGGCGGTCACGGCCGCGGAGCCGCGTGAGGTGGCGGCGCTGGACGTCTCAGGGATGCTGGCGCGGCTGTCGCCGATCCAGCGTCGGATCCTGGTCCTGCGGCACGGCCTGGGAGGGGAGGAGATGTTATCCACCGCCCGGATCGCGGACGTCCTGCGGTGCAGCCCTTCCACGGTTCGGCGTTACGAGCAGGCCGCCCTCACCCTGCTGCGGGGCGCCGGCGAGGGGGCGCTGGCGGCCTGAGGCCTGGGAGGGTCAGGCACAATGGGGGCGTGAAGCTGTTCTCGCGCAAAGGCAAAGCCCCCGACGCTCTCGTCGCCAGCACCGACGCACATGTGGGCGGATCGGCGCGCATCCTGGCCTGGGCTCAGACCGAGGACGGCTACGTGGTGGCGCTTCCGGATCGGATGCTGATCCTCCGGACTGGGGGGCCCACCGAGGAACTGGGCTGGCACGACATTCTCCACGGGGGGTTCACCGAGGACGGGGATCTGCGGTGGGAGCGGATGTCGACGGGGGACGAGGGCCAGGAACACCTCACCGACCCACAGAGCTTCCCGGAGACCTTCCGGGAGAGGGTGGAGTCGACGTTCCTGCTGCAGCAGGTCGTCACCCCGTTCCCGGGGCGGCACGTGACGATCAGCGCACGGCGCAACCTCATGGATCCGACCGAACGCGTCATGTGGACCGCTCACCCGGCACGGGGCACCCACATGGACGGCGAGATCCTCGCCTATACCGAAGTGGAGTTGGCGCGGCTGCGGGCCGAGTATGCGTTCTAGCTGAGGGTTTGCTAGAGTTTCTTCTCGCGTCGAGCGATCCCCTGTAGCTCAATTGGCAGAGCATCTGACTGTTAATCAGAGGGTTACTGGTTCGAGTCCAGTCGGGGGAGCCACGCACAGGCCAGGTCCATTGAGGATCTGGCCTGTGGCATCTCAGGGCCGTCGCAACTCACCCGTGCAGCAGGCTCATCCAGTTCGCGGGGACCGTGCCCTCCGGGCCCGG
>NZ_DAIOIA010000163.1:0-4907 GCF_036744435.1 Propioniciclava sp.
TGGTGGGCCTAACTGGACTTGAACCAGTGACCTCCGCCTTATCAGGGCGGCGCTCTAACCATCTGAGCTATAGGCCCAACACGTCAGTGACGCGGTAACGAACCTTACCGCCTCCCGGGGGCCTGCTCAAAATCAGATGCCAGCCATGGCCGCCGTACCTCACCGGCCAGCCCCCTGACCCTAGGGTGGAGGTCATGCGCGTTGCCCTTTTCGACTTCGACGGCACCCTCGTCAACAGTGGACCCACCGTGATCGGGGCGGCCCGCGCGACCCTGGAACAACGGGGCTACCCGGTCCCCGATGCTGAGGCGATCAGGGGGTTCGTGGGGCCGCCGCTGCTCAACGGCATCACTGAGGTCTTGGGCGTCCCCGCGGCGGAGGCCGCCGCCTTCCGGGACGCCTACCGCGAGATCTACACCCAGACGATGACCCAGGCCGAGGTCTACCCCGGCATCGAGCAGGCGCTCCTCGAGCTCGTCGATGCCGGCTGGACGCTGGCCGTGGCCACCTCCAAGCGGGAGGACCTGGCCCGGCGCATCGCTGAGGCGAAGGGGTTGGATCGCTATTTCACCGTCATCGCGGGCGCGGACATGGCCGAGCAGCACGACAAGGCCTGGGTGATCGGGCAAGCACTCGAGCGCCTCGCCGCGGCGGGGGTGGACGCCGCCGGCGCCGTCATGATCGGTGACCGTCACCACGACGTCGACGGGGCTGCGCTGCGGGGGCTCAAGTCGATCTTCGTCACCTGGGGGTACGGCCCTGAGGCGGAGGGGGCGCCCGCCTCTGCGATCGCCCATGACCCTGCCGAGTGCGTCACCCTCCTGGACCGCCTCGCCGTCTGACCAGCGAATTCGCCCGTGAGTTGACCGGAGCGGGTCTGCCGCCCGCCCGATCCTTGTGCTACCGTCGCGCTACGCGCTTGCGGCGCCAGTCGTCAGGATTGTGACTCCACGAGGCAAGACCTGAGGCGAGATCGCTTGGCCCACCGACGGGTCGGCGAAAACCGCTGATCCCCAGCTGACGCTCGTCGCCGCGCACCCTGCACAACGCCCCCGGGGCATAGGGCGCGGACGACCTCTCGTCGAGGGGACGTCCAGAGAGGACCACCGATGACTGCCTCCACCACGTCAGCGCCCCCGGCCAAACGCCGGGTACGCGTCCCGGGCTTCGCCCAACTCCAACGGCTCGGCAAGAGCCTGATGCTGCCCATCGCCCTGCTGCCCGCCGCGGGCATTCTGCTGCGCCTGGGCCAAGAAGACCTCCTGGGGCATATCGAAGCCCCCGTGATCGGGCCGTTCTTCGACGCCATGAGCGCGGCCGGGAACGCCATCTTCGGACACCTCCCGCTGCTGTTCGCCGTCGGGGTCGCGATCGGCTTCGCCAAGAAGGCCGACGGCGCGACCGCCCTGTCCGCCGTCGCCGGCTACCTCGTGATCGAAGGCGTCTTCACCTCGATGTCACCCGTCGTGCTGGCTGGCGTCGTCGACAACGCGGGCGACCAAGCCACCATCAACTACGGGGTGTTCGCGGGCATCATCGTCGGCCTGGTCACAGCGTGGCTGTTCGACAAGTACCACGACATCCAACTACCTACCTACCTCGGCTTCTTCGGAGGCCGCCGGTTCGTGCCCATCGTCGTGTCCCTGGCGACCCTGATCATCGGTTTCGCGCTGAGCTGGTTCTACCCGCTGTTCAACTCCGGCTTGACCGGATTGGGACAGTTCATCGCCGCCTCCGGCGTGGTGGGCGCCTTCACGTACGGTTTCGTCAACCGGATGCTGATCCCGCTTGGTTTGCACCACATCGTCAACAGCTACATCTGGTTCATCTACGGCAGCTACACCACCCCGGACGGCGTCGTGACCGGCGAGCTGACCCGGTTCGCCGCCGGCGATCCGACCGCGGGAACTCTCACCGCTGGGTTCTACCCCATCTTGATGTTCGGCCTGCCCGCCGCAGCGCTGGCGATGATCCACGTCGCCCGCCCCAAGCAGAAGAAGGTGGCCGTGGGCATCCTGACGGCAGCCGGGCTCACCGCCTTCCTGACCGGCATCACTGAGCCGCTCGAGTTCGCCTTCATGTTCGTGGCATTCCCGCTCTACGTTGTCCATGCCGTCCTCACGGGCTTGTCGCTGGCCATCGCCCATGCCCTCGACATCCACCTCGGGTTCTCGTTCTCGGCAGGACTGATCGATCTGCTGCTGTACGGCACCGCCCCCGCGGCGAAGAATGTGCCGCTGCTGATCGTGGTGGGGCTCGTGTTCGCGGTCGTGTACTACCTGCTGTTCCGCTTCGCCATCGTCGCCTGGAACATGATGACCCCCGGCCGCGCGGACCTGGCCGACACGGCGGAGGAGACGTCCGCCGCCCCCGTCGGCGACTCAGCACGAGCCGAGCAACTCATCGCCGCCTTCGGCGGGCGGGCGAACCTCGAACACGTCGACGCCTGCATCACCCGGTTGCGGGTCGAGGTCACCGACACGGCAAAGGTGGATCAGGCACGGCTCCGAGCCTTGGGCGCAGCGGGTGTCATCGAGGTCGGCAACAATGTCCAAGCCGTCTTCGGGCCGCAGGCCGACGGGCTGAAGACCTCGATCCAGGCCGCCCTGGACGCCAACCCCACCGCCCCGCCCGCCGACCTCGCCTCCGTCTCGACCGCACCAGCGGTGACGCTCACCCCAGCGTCGCCAACCTTGGCGCCCTCCTCCGACCAACCCGCTGGGTTGCTCCCGCCCGTCCCCGGCCGGATCGTCGCGCTGGAGGATGTTCCCGATCCGGTGTTCTCGTCCCACACCATGGGCGACGGCTTCGCGGTGGAACCCACCGGGGGGACGTTTCGAGCGCCCGTGAGCGGAACGTTGATCCTCCTGGCCAAGACGCTGCATGCCTTCGCCATCCGGGCCGACAACGGAGCTGAGATCCTGGTGCACATCGGCATCGACACCGTTCGCCTACACGGTGAAGGATTCACCGCACTCCAGGAGCAGGGCGCACGCGTCGAGGCGGGGGAGCCGATCGTGCGGGTGGATCTGGCGTCGGTTGCGGAGAGGGTTTCCTCGATGACGACCCCCGTCCTCCTCACCAACGGGAAGTCCTTCACCATGTCGCCCATCGACCCGGAGGCCACGGGAGTCATTCCCGTCGTGACCGTCACTCCTAGGTAGCGGGCCATCGCCGGCTCGGGCGTGCAGCACCGGTGGCGCCCGAGCCGGTCCTCACCACCCCAACTCCACATCACCATCGGCCCCAGCGAGGAGGGGACATGTCGCCCGAACCGGTCACCGTGACCAGGGTGCACAACAACAACGTCGTGTCCGGAGTCGAGCCCGACGGCCGCGAGGTCGTCCTCCTGGGCAAGGGCGTCGGCTATGGACGCAAGCCCGGCGATGAGGTGTCGGCCTCGGGAGGTCAGCGCTTCGTGTCGGATGCCACGTACCGCGCCGCCCAGCTGGCGGAGTTGCTTGCCGGAGCCACGTGGGAGGAAGCCGGGGTCGCACACCAACTCGCGGACCTCGCCCAGGCCCGCCTGAACCTTCCCGTGACCCAGGCCGTCCTTCTCCCCCTCCTCGACCACCTCGTCTTCGCGGTGAAGCGGGCGAAAGCCGGGATCGAGATCGAGTTCCCGTTGAAGTGGGAAGTCGCCCAGTTGTATCCCGATGAGTCAGCCGTCGGGCGGCGCTGCGTCGCGATGACGAACCATGCCCTCGGGATCCGCCTCCAGCCCGACGAATGGGTGGCGTTCGCGCTGCACTTCGTCAATCTGCGCTGGTCGCGTGGCGAACTCGCTGGTGCTCCCGCCTGGGCGGACATCATCGGTACGACATTCGCCGCACTGGAGCGACAGTGGGGCAGCTCGATCGACCGGGACAGCATGGGTGCGGCCCGGTTCGTCACCCATCTGCGTTACTTGATGGTCCGGGTCGCCGAGAACCGGCAACTCGACGATGCGTCCATGGACCTGATGGCGACCATCTGGCGCTCGCAGCCGGAAACCGCAGACACGGCCATTCACCTCGGGGCGACGATCGGAGGGCGCCTCGGGCTAGCGCTCACCGGGGACGAAGTCGCCTACCTCGCGCTGCACGTGGGACGACTGCACAATGACGTCCGCTCACGCGCTCGACGCGATCCGTGATCACCGTTGTCCGGCGGACCGCCTCACCGTGGAGGACGGCACTCGCCGCCGCCCTCACCCGGACGACTCCCGCTTAGGCTCTGCTCATGACGAATCCTCGTTCCCCCGTCTTCGACGCTGACCTGCGCGTGCAGTTCGACGCCTTCCTGGACGAGCATCGCGCTGCGTTGAACGCCTGCCTGAACGACCTCACTGAACAGGAGGCGCGTCGGCATCTGGTGCCCTCGCGCACCACGCTGCTGGGATTGGTCAAGCACGGGATCTACGTGGAGCGGGTGTGGTTCGGGGAGGCGATCGGCGGCGTCCCGCGCGTCGAGCAGGGGCTGCCTGCCGACGTGTCCGACTCGTTCCTGCTCTCTGACACCGACACCATCGCGTCCATCCAGGCCGCCCACGCCGAGGCCTGCGTCGCCTCGCGGGCGGCCGTGGCCACGATGAGCCTCGACGATCTCGCTCTCGGTAACCGCCGCGGCCCGCTTCCGCTGCGCTGGATCTACCTGCATCTGCTCCGCGAACTCGCCCAGCACTGCGGGCACGCCGACATCATCCGTGAGCAGATCCTTGCCGAACGCCATCAACGGGGAAACACCCCCTGAACCTGGACCATGCGTCCACGAGGGCCTGAGCCAGCTCAGTCCTCGGCGAACGGAAGCTCAGTCCTCGACGGGCGGAAGCTCAGTCCTCGGCGGGCTTAAGCCCAGTCTTCGGCGGGCGGAAGCTCAGTCCTCGGCGAGGGTGAGCTCCAGGCCGCCGAGGATGTTGGCGGACAGGT
>NZ_DAIOIA010000164.1:0-4895 GCF_036744435.1 Propioniciclava sp.
CTCAACGCTCAGCCCGCGCCGTCACCCACCCACCCTCGATTGGGAAGAGCCCCTTTCTCCGATCCGGGGCGCGGGCTTGATCGCACCGCGTCCCGGCAAGGAGCGGTGCGCCGCCGACGCTGGGTGGAAGCAATGGAGCGTTGCGGGAACAGGCGACATCGGGTTGAGAGGCTTGTTTCCGCGTGGAATCAAGGCACTCGTGAGGATGCCGAGCCCGAAGGCGAGGCCGATGACCCTCTGATCGGCGCGTCGGCGGAACCAAAGAAACGACCTCGAACACGACTCACTGACGAGGAAGTGGACGCTATGCGAACAGCCCGCGCCAATGGTGTCAGCGTCAACGCGATTGCTCATCACTTCGACGTCCACCGGGGCACGGTATGGGCAAAGACGCGTCCAGCGTGAGCGGCTGCTACTCGTGGGTCGAGTAGTCGTCAGCGAGGCAACGCGGTCCTACCGGCCCGGCTACTCCGGAACACTGACCTCCGGTGTAGACGGCACCACTGGCGACGGAGCAGCGCCGAGGAAGTAGGCATCGGCTTCGGCAAGGGTGTGGAGAATCTGTTCCTCATGCACGCCGATAGATCGAGCGAGTTCGATCGAGCCTAGGAGTTGGAGTTCGACGTTCGCGGTGATGTCGAAGGCGCGATTCTGGAGGTCGCGGTAGTAGTCGTGCTCCGCGAGGATACGAACGTATTCGGCCTGGAGTTCCGCGTCGAGCCCGTCTACATACGCCTGGATTTCAGCTTCGCGCGCTCTGATTGCGTCGTTCTCGGCCTCGCTCAGGAACTTCTTGCCCTGGCCGAGGATCATGCTCGCCGCGATTGAGCCCACGACCGCGCCGAGGATCGGGATCGGGATGAGAACCTGGCCGAGTCCTGCTCCTACCGCAGCGCCCGTTGCCTCGATCGCGTTGAAGAACACGAGGTCGGCGAACTCATCGTCGTCGAGCTTTCCGGCCCTGCGGTTTGCCGCAGCGGTTGCGAGCCCGATCGTTCCCGAGGCAACGGCAGCGGCGGCGGGTGCACCCATCCGACAGACCTGGGTGAGTCCGTAGATCGCAAGACCCGAGACGCCACCCTTGAGGCCACCCTTGGCGGTCTCAATGCCGCCCTCTCGCCAGTCGTCCTTGCTGAACTCCCAGATGCTGGTGCCCTCACGGTGCCGGCGGTAGACGTACACCCCGAACGACAGCGCCCCCTGGACTGCGGCTGCTGTACCGGCAACCTTTGCCGCTTCGCCCCAGGATGGCGCAGCTTGCTGAGCCGCGCTGGCCCGCTTGGTGTCAGACTCGTCCCTGACCTGCTGTCGCCGGTCATCCGCTCGTTGACGCATGGCGGCGGTCTTCTCATCCAACGTGTCGCCGATCGCACCCCGTTGAACCTCGGCGTACTCCAACTTGGAGGGCCTCATCCAGTTGGTGTATGGCTCTCCGCGCGCAGTGCTCTCCTGCTCGATGAACTCACGGATTGCGTTGACCTTCTTAGCGGACAGGGCCGAGCCATCAACTTCGAGGTAGGTCTCACCTCGCATGATTCTGTCGAAGACTTCGAAGTGGTTCTGGGGGAACATCATCTTCATGTCCCGGTAGTGCGCCGATTGAAGAACCTCGTTGTACGGGTTGGCGTAGAACTTCATCTGCACCGGGACGCCCCACGAGCTGAGGTCGGCTGGCCCATTGTCGGCCAGCACGCGGGTCAGAGGTCGGATGCCGTTTATCGCGCGTTCTGCATTTGTGACTCCTGCTTCCGCGTACTCAGCGATGAAGCCGTGTAGCCCTGTCGCGCCCCCACGGTTGGCGTCGATTATGCCCTGTGCGTTGATTCGTGCCAGGTCTAGGTGAAGTACTGCCCGAGCCTCACGCGACGCCACCTTGGCCAGTTCGTCGGTCTCGCTGACGAGAATCCGTTCCAAGGTCGATGCGAACTCCGCGACTCGAGTTGACTCGAGGTAGTTGACCTGTGCAGCGATACCCTGCGCGACCGCGTTCTCGGTAGTGCTATGCCTCGGCATCGACTTCGATCTCCTTGTTGATCAACTGTGCGAGGGTGAGGTTTGCATTTACGAGCGCCGCCGCTAGCCGCTTCTCGTCGTCGGAGAAGGACTGATAGTCCGCAGTGGGAACTTGGCTGCTCAGTTCGGCGACCTGCTCCGTTTGGGTCAAGGTCAACTCCCGCAGCGCTTCGACTTCGGCGGTCGTTTGATCGAAGCGCCGGATTGCTGCCTCGACCTCAAGCCGCTCCTTGTTCAAGTCCTCGGCTGCCTTCTTGTTCTTCACAGCGGCGACAGTACCGACACTTGCGGAGACCAGTGCCGCGCCGCCCGCGATCGTCCAGCCGACTGGCCCAGCCAATGCGAGGAGCGCGGTGCCTGCCGCCATCCCTCCGCCGCCCGCCACGAGCGTGCCACCACCGAGCCAAGCAAGGGCCGCGCTCGTCGCCGCGGCGCCGGACAGGCTCGCAATGGCCGTGCCGGTGGACGCAACCCCAAAGGTCGTCGCGACTCCCATCGCCACAGTCGGCCCCATGGTCGCGACCGCCACGCCGAGCGCTCCGAGCGACGCACCTGCCGCAGAGCCCTTGGCGTTCCGCTTCGCCTGTGCCTCGGCCTTCTTGATCTCACTCTGCTTGCCCTCGAAGGAGCGGATCTCCGCAGTAGTCCGCTCAAGCGAGACCTTGAACTCGCGGGGCACGTTCGCGAGGGCGTTGATGTGATCGGAGACCGCCCCGACCTGCTGCGCCGCCCCTACGCGGAGGCTGTACAGCCCCGCGACAGCAGTCTCGAACCTGCCAGTCGACGCGGCATACCGCTCGACCGCTTCGTTGAAGCTCTCAACGGCACGCTTCCGCAACTTCGAGTTGAACACCACGCACTCCATCCCCCGAACATCTGTCTGAGTACCCAATCGTATCGGCGGGGTCCGACATCGAGTCGGTGAGGCCGCGAACTCAACAAGGCGACGACCATCTCCGTCAGCCTGCCACGCGTCTTGCAGATCAAGGTCCGTACTAGTCTGTACGAAATTGGTGGCTTGCCGGTTGGGCCGTGAGGCGAGGAGTGGGTGCGATGGTGGAGATGCGGCGTGGGCCGGGTCGTCCGGCGTATGACTCGAGGCAGAAGCTCGTCGCTGCGGCGTGCGCGCTACTGGCAGAACGAGGGTTCGAGGCGACGAGCCCGCAGATGTTCCAGCAACGCTCCGGGGTGGGGCACGGGAGCATGTATCACCACTTCCCCGGCAAGGGGAAGGAGGGGCTTGCGCTGGATGCGGTCAGTCGCATGCGAGCGAGCACGATCGCGTTCCTCGACGGCAGCCCCGCGCCCGAAGGTTCCGAGGTTGAAGAAGTACGGGCCATTATCGTGGCGGCGCTGGATCGGCTGTTCGCCCGCAAGGAAGGACAAGCCCTGGTCAGGCTCCTTGCTGACGCGGTCGCTGGAGCGATCCCGTCGCTGGCAACCGCAACCCAGGACTGGTGTGACGACATCCGTGCCGTGATCGTGGTGCGACTGCGGGCCGACGAGCCAGGCGCCGACCTCGACGTCGCGGACGCGGCAGCACGGTTCCTCGCGCCGGAGTTCGATGCTCTGGCGGAGGAACTGTTCGCAGCGGCTCTTGGGCGGGGTCTGCTCCATCTGCCGAAGCTCGCTCTGCCCGAGGCAGCCGAAGAGCGGTAGTCTGGCGGCATAACAATTCCATACGAACTAGTCCGGTCCTTGATCTGCAAGAGGCGTGTCGTCCGGATCAAGGGCGCGGTGGAGGGCAGTAATTCACTCCGGTGATCCGGGTTCTGGGAAGTGCTGCGCACCTACCTGGCATGAGGACTGAAGATCGGCGTTTGCGCCTTCGGGCGACGCGGCGAGACGAGCCTGATCAGGGCAAGCTCATCGAGTGGGTGCTCAGCATCGCCGAGGCACGGCACCGTGCCTGGCTGAACGGCGAGCCAGACCCCTACGGGCTCCCGGTCCCGGAGAGCGTCCGTCAGATCGCGAACCCGGAACACGGTCCCGCAAGATTTGCGGGACCGTCAAACAGCACCGATGAGTCGGATACGTGACCACCAGAATGGAGGTCCAGCATGAGCAGCGCGACACTCGACACCACGACGTCCGAGCGGGCCGCCGATGCGTCCGTGCTGCTCGCCGTCTCCTACCTCCGTGTGTCGACGCGTGAGCAGGCCGAGCGCGGCGGCACTGAGGAAGGCTTCTCGATCCCGGCCCAGCGCGAGGCGAACGCGCGGAAGGCCGACGAGCTGGGGACGCGGGTCGTGCGCGAGTTCATCGACGCCGGAGAGTCCGCACGCTCGGCAGACCGTGACGGGCTGCAGGACATGCTGGCGTTCATCGCCGCGACCCGCGTCACCTTCTGCATCGTGCATAAGCTCGACCGGCTCGCCCGCAACCGCGCCGATGACGTGAAGATTCACGAAGCCCTCATCAACGCCGGGGTCACCCTCGTGTCCGCCACCGAGTCCATCGACCAGACCCCGTCGGGGATGCTCGTCCACGGCATCATGTCGTCCATCGCTGAGTTCTACAGCCGCAACCTGGCCGCCGAAGTCACCAAGGGGCTCACACAGAAGGTCGCTCAGGGCGGCACCCCCGGACGCGCACCCATCGGCTACTTGAACGTGCGCCGCACCGACGAGTGAGGCCGCGAGGTACGCACGGTCGAGGTCGATCCCGAACGCGCGCCTCTGATCGTCTGGGCGTTCGAGCAGTACGCCACCGGCGAGACCTCTGTGACTGCGCTGCTGCGTGACCTCACCGCGCGTGGCCTGCTGTCGGTGCCGTCGCCGAAGCGTCCGTCGAAGCCGCTGGGGAAGAACGCTCTCTACCGTGTGTTGACGAACCCGTACTACGCCGGGGTGATCCGCTACAAGGGCGCGCTGCATCCCGGC
>NZ_DAIOIA010000165.1:0-4845 GCF_036744435.1 Propioniciclava sp.
GGCAAACTCTGTCGCCCCCAGCGAGCCAGGAAGCGATCACCAGCCGCGCAACACACCCATCCACAGCTCTTGACGATTCCTCCAAAGCCCATCGCACCGGTTCCATTCCCCAACACTGTGCGAGGGCCGGTGAAGGATGCGGATGACCGGACAGGCCCCTCCAGGCGCTGACTGGCCGGCATGAGCCGAAGGTGGGCGCGCTGCCTTCCGGTGCGGGGTTGTCAGCCACCGGCGAACGGCCCTTGTTCGGCACCGGGTGGTGCCGAACAAGGGCCGTCGGAGGAATTCGGGTCAGGCTGCCTGAGCAACCTCATCGAGCGCGCTGAGCACATCGGCCTTCTTGGGGGCTCCGACGATGCGCTGGCGCACCACCCCGTCGGCGTCCAGAAGGAGCACGGTGGGGGTGCGCATGATGCCGAACTCCTCCACCAGGTCGAGCCGGGTTTCGGCGTCCACGTCGATGTGCGCGATGGTCGGGTCGGCGTCGGTCACCTCGGTCAGGAGCCGGTGCGTGGCGCGGCAGGGGGCGCACACCGACGAGGAGAACTGCACGAACGTGGCCTGCGAGCCCAGATCACTGCCGAGGCGCGTCGCGTCCAGATGGGGGACGGACGGCCCGGCGACGGCGCGGGCCCGTCCATCCGTGACGTGTCGGTACAGGCCGAACGCGAGCGCGACCGCGACCGCGCCCAGCACTACCCATAGCCCGGTCATGGCTGCCTCAGCTCGCCGTCGACGGGCCGAGGATGCGCTTGCCGAGCAGGTACAGCTCGCAGCCGAGGCAGAAGTCGAACACCGCGTTGAGAAGGGCCGCGATTAGGGCGAAAGCAATGGCGATGTAGAACAGCACCGGCAAAGCGACGATCCAGCCGAGGAGCCCCGCGAGAGCGAACACCAAGCCGACGGTCTGCGCGAACCGGGGCGGGGCGGCGTCTTCGAGTTCAGTGGGCGGCGCGAGGCGGGGCCGCACGAACCGGCGGTAGATGATCCCCCACGGCTGAGCGCCGAGCCCTAGCAGCGAGCCCGCGGCGAAGGCGAGCGTCTGGATGATCAGCAGGACGAGAGCGGGAATCGAGGTCGGCCCCAAGAGGATGATGAGCGCGAGCAACACCGAGGTGATGACGGCGCCGAAGCGCGGGCTGCGCGGGTCGATCTGGGTGACGGCAGAAGTGGTAGGCATGGCAGTCCTTGCAGCGAGTGAGTCGTGAGGGGCCACACGGGCGTGGCGGGGCGGCAGCGACCAGGGATCGCCGACAACCAGAAAAGAGAAGGGCCGCCCTGGGAGTGCCTCAGGAACGGCCAGCGTGCGTTGTCGGGCCGATCAGCAACAGCGACAACACATGTCCACGCGCACGGCAGCCGCGACGGCGGCCCGGGTTGCGTTGAACATGCAAGCATCCTACCGCCGGAGCCGGGGCCAGCCAAGCGGCGACCCTGCCTGCGAGACACAGCAAGGCCACCGCACTCACGGGCACGTTCCTTCTTCTCCCACGGATCCCTTCTGCCCGCGGAATCAGTAGGCTCCGGCCATGCCGACTCGACAACAAAGGATCCGCCGCGAAGGCTGGGGATTCGTGGCGGGCTCCGCCATTGTGTGGACGACCTATGTTGTCTTGCAGCTCTCACCCCTGGAGAGAATCACGTACGAGGGAACTTCTGTCCCACCTACGGTCATTTTCACGTCGCTTGTTGGCCCGTTCCTCGTGATGCTGGCGCCGCCGCTCCTCGTCGTCGGAATTGCGCTCCTGAGAACGTCTTTCTTGTGGGAGCCCACGCCGACACCCGAGCCCGATGTGGACGAAGATCTGGGCCTCCTCCCGCCAGTGTTCCTCTGACGACAGAGCGGGTCGCCAACGAGACCTGGGCCAGCCCTCCCCCTGCGGAGTTCTCCGCCCCGGTCCCTGCCCCCGTGGACTCATCGCACACCCAGTGGGGGCCGCCCTCGACGGGCTCTGCAGCCAGTCCTCCACGCTAGAACGTCCGGACCAGATCTTCTGGCGGTGACAACCTGATCCAGGAAGCCGTCAGCACCACCACACCGAGCGTCCTCGTCATGGTTTGGATGCCCGGACATGCAGAAGCCGGCTCCACGGCAATTCTGCCGTGGAGCCGGGTTCTCGCGATCAGCGACCCGAAAGGACCGGGGCGACGCCGAAGCGCCACAGTTCGGCGGAGCCTCCGGTGCCGGGGCCGGACGCCAGCGGGGAGCCGGTGAGGCCCTCGCGTTCGGACGGCTCTTGCCACTGGGCGAGCGCCTCGGCCGCGTTCGGGAGCGCGAGCTTGCCGGTGAAGCCGTTGTGGCGGATGTACTCCCCCGACGGGCCGGGCAGCAGGCCCAGGTAGTACTGCTCCAGTTCGTCGGCGAAGCCTTGGGCGAACAGGTCCCGGGCGTAGGCCCACAGGTTCGGGAAGTCCTGCAGGTGCAGCACCTGCTCCCCCTCCAGGATTTCCGCGATCCGCGGACGGTAGGCCCGCTCGTAGGAGGACAGCGTCACGAACAGGCGGACGTCGGAATCGGTGAGCTTCTCCCCGAACAGGTAGCGGCGCGACGCGAGCCGGAACTCGTAGTCCCGCAGCCGGGCGTGGAAGACCGCCAGGGCAGCCTCGGCGGCCGGGCGGTTCGCCGCGAACAGCACCTTGTAGGTGCCGTTGTTGACGTCGTCGAAGATCTGCTGGTTCAGCAGGTCGATCTCCGAGCGCAGCTCGGCCGGGTACAGGTCCGGGGCACCAGCGGCGTGGAAGGGACGCCACACCGTCTCGAAGTCGATCCCGATCGTGTGGTAGTTGTTCGAGATCACCTTGCCGGTCTCGAAGTCGAGGATCGTCGGGGAGGTGCCGCGCCCCTGGAACCCGGGGTCGGTGCGGGCGTACAGGTCGTTGAGCTTGTGCGTCCCGAACTTGCCCACCACGTCGCCGTAGCGGGTGATCAGCCACGAGTCGGGGGCCCGGGTGTAGAGGGACTCGAACGGCACCGCCTCCGACAGGCCCAGCAGGCGCAGGATGATGAGCTGACGCCGGTTCCAGCCGCAGCCCACGCTGCCCAACAGCCGGTAGCGTCCGGGCTCGACGGGTGCCTGGTCGGGGCCGTCGCCGAACCGGGTGGTAAACCAGTTGCGCTGGCGGCGGAAGGCGCCGTCAGTGGTCTGCTCGGGGACGATGAGCTTGTTGGTGCTGCTCGGGTCGCGCGGGAGCGGCTCGTTGATCTCCGCTTCCTGCTCCGCGGTCAAAATGGCCATGGTGATTCTCCTTGTGAAGGCTAGATTCGCCAGTCAGTGGCGGGTCCCAGGGGCACGATCCCGGACGGGTTCAGGTGCAACTGGGTGCCGTAGTAGTGGCGCTGAATGTGGTCGAAGTCGGTGGTGGAGCCGAACGCTGGCAGGGCATACAGGCGTCGCGCGTACGCCCACAGCGCCGGGTAGTCGACCAACCGTTGCCGGTTGACCTTGAAGTGGCCGTGATAGACGGCGTCAAAGCGAACCAGAGTCACCCACAGCCGGACGTCCGCCTCGGTGAGCCGGTCGCCGAACAGGTACGGCCCGCCGTCGCCCAGGCGGGATTCGAGCCCGTCGAAGGCGTCGAACACCTCCCGGTAGCCGGCCTCGTACTCGGCCTGGGTGCGGGCGAAACCCGCGTGGTAGACGCCCGCGTTGACGTGTTCGCCGACGTGGGCGTTGAGGGCGTCGATGTCGGCGCGCAGATCGTGCGGGTACAGGTCGATCTCGGGGTGCTGCGCCCAGTCGTTGAACTGCGATCCCAGGTCGAGCGTGATGTCGGGGAAGTAGTTCGACACCACCTGGCCGGTCTGCTTGTCCCACAAGACGGGGACGGACACGCGTCCGGTGTACGCCCCGTCCGGCACGGACGCCGCATAGGCCTGCGCCAGGAACGCGAAGCCCTGCCCACCCGTGTCGAGAGTCTGAGCTCGCCCGGAGCGGAACGCCCACCCGCGGCCGTCCCGGATCGGGTCGACCACCGAGACGCTCACCGCGTCCTGGAGGCCCTTCAGCGCCCGCACGATGAGGGTGCGGTGCGCATACGGGCACGCCAGCGACACGTACAGGTGGTAGCGACCCGACGCGGGAGCGAACGGCCCCTCGGGGGTGATCCGTCGCCGGAACGGGTAGGCCTCGCCCGTGCCCTGGGGCCCGAGCCCGAACGGCGCGAGCTGCGTCCCGCCGCGTGGGGCGTAGATGGTCCCGTAGGTGTCGAAGTCGACCGGGCCGGCCTCCTGGGCCGGGGTCGTGATCGTCATGTCGCTCCGTAACTGGGCAGAGGGTTCGGTCCTCGGTGGACTGGGCCTCAGTCCTCGGCGGGCTCAAGCTCAGTCCTCGGCGGGCTCAAGCTCAGTCCTCGGCAGGCTGGGCCTCAGTCCTCGGCGGGATCAGGCTCAGTCCTCGGCGGTTGGGGAAGGGATTAGGGAAAGGGGAAGGGAGGAGGTGGGTGGGGCCGGGGGCGGCCCCACCCAGAGCGGACTACTGCTCCAGCCAGATCTTGTAGGCGCCGAAGGGCTGTCCGGACGCGCCGTCGATCGTGACGCCGTGGACCTTCTTCGTCGTCGCCAGGTTGTCCTGGGTCTGGTAGAGCGGCAGCACGTAGAACTTGCTCGTCACGTACTGCTGGAACTCGTTGTAGGTCGTCTTGCGGGCAGCGAGATCCGTGCTGAACCGGCCCTGATCCAGCAACTCATCGACCTTGGGATCGTTGTAGTTGCCGTAGGCGATGAACCCGCGGGTCGGATCGGAGGAGTACAGGATGTCCAGGCCCGAGGCCGGATCGGCGCCGCCGTAGGAGTTGTCGAAGATCTCGAAGTCGTTGTCCTTCATCGACTGCTGCGACGTCCCCAGG
>NZ_DAIOIA010000166.1:0-4779 GCF_036744435.1 Propioniciclava sp.
GAGCAGGGCGGACGCCGGCCGGGCTGGGCGACCTATGCCTTCCTGGTCGCGGTGCTGCTCATCTCGGTGTTCCCGCTCTACTACGCGGTTCTGCTGGCGAGTTCGACCGCCGCGGATATCGCGCAGAATCCGATCCCTTCGCTGATTCCGGGCAATCACCTGATCGAGAACTTCGTCCGCGTGGTCACCTCGGACATCCGGTTCTGGCAGGCCGTCCTCAACTCGGTGATCGTCGCGGTGATCACGTCGGTCTCGGTCGTCTTCTTCGCCACGCTGGCCGGGTTCTCCTTCGCCAAGCTGCGGTTCCGCGGCCGCCAGGGGCTGCTGGCCTTCGTGATCGGCACCATGGCGGTCCCCACCCAGCTCGGCATCATTCCGTTGTTCATCGTGATGGCCCGGCTGGGCTGGACCGGCCACCTCGTCGCGGTGATCGTGCCCGGCATGGTGACGGCGTTCGGCGTGTTCTGGATGACCCAGTACCTGTCGGAGGCGTTGCCGTACGAGCTGATCGAGGCCGCCCGGGTCGACGGCTGCTCGATGATCGCGACGTTTTGGCACGTCGCGCTCCCGGCCGCGCGGCCCGCGGCGGCGATGCTGGCGCTGTTCACCTTCGTGGCGTCCTGGACGAACTTCTTCTGGCCCTTCGTGGTCCTCGGCTCGTCCAACCCGACGCTGCCGGTCGCGCTGCAGTTGCTGCAGGCGTCCTACTTCAAGGACATATCCTTGATCATGGCGGGCGTGGTGTTGGCCACGTTGCCGCTGCTGTTGCTGTTCATGGTGGCGGGGCGCCACCTCGTCTCGGGAATCATGCAAGGAGCAGTCAAAGGATGACCATGATCGCTTTCCCCGCGGGTTTCCGCTGGGGCACCGCCACGTCGGCCTACCAGATCGAGGGTGCCGCCCGGACCGGGGGCCGCACCCCGTCCATCTGGGACGACTTCTGCGCAGTCCCGGGTGCCATCGCGGGCGGGGAGGACGCCGACGTGGCGGTGGACCACTATCACCGCTACGGCGAGGACGTCGCCTGGATGGCCCGGCTCGGGCTGGACACCTACCGATTCTCGGTGAGCTGGTCCCGCGTCCTGAGGCCCGACGGCACGCCCAACCCTGCTGGCCTCGACTTCTATTCGCGGCTGGTCGACGCCCTGCTGGAGGCGGGCATCGACCCCTGGCTGACGCTCTACCACTGGGACCTTCCCTCCCATCTGCCCGGCGGCTGGTTGTCGCGTGACACCGCGTTCCGGTTCGCGGAGTTCGCCACGCTCATGCACGGCGTCCTGGGAGACCGGGTGCGGATCTGGACGACGCTGAACGAGCCGTGGTGCTCGGCCTTCCTGGGGTACGCGTCCGGCGAGCACGCTCCGGGGCACACCGACCCGGGTGAGGCGATCACGGCCGCGCATCATCTGCTGCTGGGCCACGGCCTGGCCGTCGCGGCGCTGCGGGCCGCCGACCCCCAGGCGCAGGTGGGGATCACGCTGAACTTCGGCCCGGTCGAGCCCGCCGATCCGGAGGCGGCCGCCGACGTCGATCTGGCCCGCAGGATCGACGGGACGGCGAACCGTTACTTCCTCGATCCGCTGTTCACCGGCGCCTATCCGGCGGACGTGGTGGCCGACCTCGGCCCGCTCGGCCCTGATCGGGTGATCCAGGACGGCGACCTGGCCGCCATCTCGGCGCCGCTGGACCTGCTGGGGGTGAACTACTACACGACGTCGATGGTCCGTGCGCCGCGGCCGGGGGAGCACGCCGATCGGCCGCTGGTGCGAGGCCGGGTCCTGGCGAGCCCGCACGTGACGGCGCCCGAGGCCGTCACGGTGAGCCGGGCGATTCCGGTGACGGCGATGGGCTGGGAGGTGGATCCGGAGGGCCTGTACCGTCTCCTCACCCGGCTTCAGCGCGAGTACACCGGTCCGGCAGGCGTCCCGTTGTTCATCACCGAGAACGGTGCTGCCTACGACGACGACCGGGTGTTGCCGGACGGCACGGTGGACGACTCCGATCGCATCGCCTATCTGGACGCCCACCTGCAGGCGGCGTCCCGGGCGGTGGCCGACGGGGTGGACCTGCGCGGGTACCTGGCGTGGTCGCTCGTGGACAACTTCGAGTGGGCGCACGGATTCGGGCGCCGGTTCGGGATCCTGGGCGTCGACACCGACCTGCGCCGCACGCCCAAGTCGAGCGCCCACTGGTATAAGGAAGTGGTGCGTAGTTCACGGATCGAACCCTGAGGTGGGGGGCTCCGGGCCCAAGCAAGCCGGCGGCGAGCCGCTGCCGCCCACCCTGGAGGATGTCGCCCAGTTGGCCGGGGTGTCGCGTGCCACCGTCTCGCGGGTCGTGAACGGGGCCCGGCTGGTGGCGCCGGCGACGGTCGAGCAAGTGCGCGCTGCGATCGAGAAGCTCCAGTACCAGCCGAATCCGGCTGCGCGCGCCCTGGTGACGCGGCGGACGGGCGTCATCGCGGTCGTGGTCCCGGAGGCGGGCGAGCGCGTGTTCGCCGACCCGTTCTTCCCTCAGCTGTATCGCGGGGCGCTCGTCGGCTTCCACGACACGGACCTTCAGGTGGTGCTCGTGATCGCGGAACCGGGCGACCGTGACGAGCGGGTGCTGCGCTACCTGGGGTCCGGGCATGTGGACGGGGCGATCGTCGCGTCCCATCACGGCCCGGCGCTGGGACGAGCGCTGGCCCAGATGGCGATGCCGTCGGTCTTCGTCGGGGATCCGGAGATCCCCGGCCTGCTGTACGCCGACATCGACCAGCAGGCGGCAGCCCGGCGTGCCACCGAGTTCCTGATGAGTCGCGGAGCGCGCCGCTTGGGCAGCGTCACCGGCCCCCTGGACATGGCTGCGGCCGCCAAACGGCTCCAGGGCTTCGATGCGGCGGTCCGAGCGGCAGGGTTGTCGGCGGATCGCGTCGAGAGCGGCGGCTTCACCGTCGAGGGCGGACTGGCCGCGACGCGCAGCCTGCTGCAGCGCTACCCGGATCTCGACGGGCTGTTCGTGGCGAGCGACCTGATGGCCACCGGGGCCCTGCAGGCGCTCCGGGAGGCGGGCCGTCGGGTGCCCGATGACGTCCGGGTGGTCGGGTTCGACGATTCGGCCCTCGCCCTGCAGAGCGATCCGGCCCTCACCACCATGACGAACCCGGCGTCCCTGCTGGCCAGCGAGGCGGCCCGCCTGCTGATCGGGCTGCTGTCGGGGGAGCGGCCTGGTTCGCCCGTGTTCCTGACGAGCGAACTGGTCGTGCGAGACTCCGCCTGAGCCGGTTCGTCGGCGGCGGGCAGGGGCGCCCGCGACGCGCTCAGGCCAGGCCGGATTGGAAGGCGATCACGACGAGCTGGGGCCGGTCGCGGGCGCCGAGTTTGAGCAGGATGTGACTCACGTGGGTGCGGGCGGTCGCCTTGGTGATGAACAGTCGACCGGCGATCTCGTCGTTGTTCAGCCCCTGGCCGACCAGGCTGAGGACTTCACGCTCGCGGTCGGTGAGGTCGGCCAGTCCCGGGTGGGGCGCGGCGGACGAGCGGCGGCGTCCGGGCGCGAACGCGGCGATCACACGACGCGTCACCGTGGGCGAGAGCAGGCTTTCTCCCGAGGCGGCGGCCTTGATGCCCCGGACGATGTCCTCGGGGTCGGCGTCCTTGATGAGGAACCCGGACGCCCCCGATTCGAGGGCCGCGAACACGTATTCGTCGAGCTCGAACGTCGTGAGCATGACGACGTGCGTGTCGGCCAGCGTCGGATCGGCGGAGATGGTCCGCAGCGCGGTGAGCCCGTCGGTGCCGGGCATCCGGATGTCCATCAGCACCACCGCCGGACGCAGTCGACGCGCCAGCGTGACGGCTTCGGCGCCCTCGGACGCCTCCCCGATGACGGTCATGCCCGGCTCGGACGCCACCAGGGCCCGCAAGCCCATCCGGACCAGCGGCTGATCGTCGACGAGAAGGACGCCGATCTCCGGGTGCTCCTGGCCGATCGGCGGCTGGTCCTCGGTCATGCGTCCCTCCCGGTGCCTGGCAGCGCGGCGGTCACCACGAAACTCGCGGGCCGCCGCTCCACCTCCAGGGTGCCACCCAGTGCCACGACCCGCTCGCGCATGCCGCGTAGGCCTCCGCCCTCGATGACGGGCGTCGCCGCGCCCGCGGCCAGGGAGTTCACCACGGTGATGACCAGGGTGGACGGGTCGCGGCGGATGCCGACGCTGACCGGTTCGCCCGCCGCGTGACGGACCGCGTTCGTGAGCGCCTCCTGCACGATCCGGTAGGCGGCCGCCTGCTCGGCGGCGCCGATCCCCCCCGCGTCCGGCAACGGGGCGAGGGTCACGGCGACGCCACCCGCGCGCACGTCGTCGACGAGGGCAGCGATGGCGGGGATGGTCGGGGTGGGGGCCCGCGGCGCGTCGTCGGCCTCGAAAGCGCCCGCGTCCCCGCGGAACACTCCCAGCGTGTGCCGCAGTTCGGCCAGCGCGTCCTTCGAGGCCCCCCGGATCGCCTCCAGGGACGCCTTCACCTGCGCCGGGTCGTTGTCGAGCACCCGCAGCGCCACCCCGGACTGCAGCGAGATCATCGACAGCGAATGCCCCACCACGTCGTGGATCTCCCGGGCCAGCCGCAGCCGCTCGTTCGCCGCAGCCCGCTCCAGCGCGTCCGCGCGTTCTCGCAGGGCCGCCTGGCGCCGCGACGACAGCACGGCGACGCCGAGGGCGGGCAGCAGCGTCCAGATCGTTCCCGAGAACAGGATCCGCCAGGTGCTCAGGTCCTCGGTGTCGATCTCCTTCGACGC
>NZ_DAIOIA010000167.1:0-4738 GCF_036744435.1 Propioniciclava sp.
CGTCGGTTCGGCGGACCGGATCCTGGTCTATGGGGCGACAGGCTCGGGCAAGTCCACGCTGGCGCTGGCACTGGGGGAGCGACTCGATTTGCCGGTCACGCTCGTGGACGACCTCGCGTGGGACCCGGACTGGGTGCAGGCGTCCCCGGAGGTGTTCGAGGCACGGTTCCTTCCCCGGCTGGAGTCGCCAGCGTGGGTGATCGACACGGTCTACGGCATTCATCAGCACCTGACCCTGCCGGAGGCCGACGTCGTCATCGGATTGGACTACCCACGCTGGCGGTCCCTGGCACGGCTGCTGCGCCGCACGGCGCGCCGGATCATCAGGCGCGAGCCATGCTGCAACGGCAACGTCGAGACCCTGGCCCGAGCATGCTCGCGGGACTCGATCGTGGCGTGGCACTTCCGCAGTTGGGCCCGCAAGCGGGCCACCATGCGCCGGTGGGCCGCCGCGGCCGACGGCCCACCCGTGCTGCTGCTCCGGCGCCCGGCACAGGCCGACGCCCTGCTGGCTTCGCTGAAGCAGGGGAGCGGTCAGCCGCCGACGTAGGCGGCCAGATGCTGCCCGGTCAGCGTGGTCCGGGCGGCGACCAGGTCGGCGGGCGTCCCCTCGAACACCACGGTGCCGCCGTCGTAGCCTGCCCCAGGACCGAGGTCGATGATCCAGTCCGCGTGCGCCATCACCGCCTGATGGTGCTCGATGACCAGCACCGACTTGCCCGCCTCCACGAGACGGTCGAGGAGCCCGAGCAACTGCTCGACATCGGCGAGGTGGAGCCCCGTGGTGGGCTCGTCGAGGACGTAGACGCCGCCCTTCTCCCCCAGGTGGGTGGCGAGTTTGAGTCGCTGCCGCTCGCCACCGGACAGGGTGGTCAACGGCTGCCCGAGCGTCAGATAGCCGAGCCCGACATCGTCGAGGCGTCCCAGAATGGTGGCGGCCGCCGGTGTGCGCGCCTCGCCCTCGGCGAAGAAGCCCCGGGCGTGGGAGACCGGCATCGTCAACACCTCGGAGATGTCCTTGCCGCCCAGCTTGTACTCCAGCACCTCAGCCATGAACCGCTTCCCGTCACACACCTCGCACACGCTGGAAACGGTCGCCATGAAGCCGAGGTCGGTGAACACGACGCCGGCGCCGTTACAGCTGGGGCAGGCGCCCTCGGAGTTGGGGGAGAACAGGGCCGGCTTGACCCCGTTGGCCTTGGCGAAGGCTTTGCGGATCGGCTCGAGCAGGCCGGTGTAGGTGGCCGGGTTGCTGCGCCGACTGCCCTTGATCGCACCCTGATCGATGGTCACGACGCCCTCCCCTTCTGCCACCGACCCATGGATCAACGAGCTCTTGCCCGAGCCGGCCACGCCGGTCACCACGACCAGGACCCCCAGGGGGATGTCGACGTCCACGTCGCGCAGGTTGTGCGTGTGCGCCCCGCGAACGGGCAACGCGCCTGACGGCGTCCGGACGGCCTCCTTGAGGTGGGCCCGGTCGTCGAGGTGCGTCCCCGTGAGGGTGCCGCTGGCACGCAGGCCGTCCAGGTCACCCTCGTAGACGATCTCGCCACCGGCGCTCCCCGCTCGGGGCCCGATGTCGACGACGTGGTCGGCGATCGCGATCGCCTCGGGCTTGTGCTCCACCACCAGCACCGTGTTGCCCTTATCCCGCAGGCGCAGCAGCAGATCGTTCATGCGTTGGATGTCGTGCGGATGCAGGCCCACGGTCGGCTCGTCGAACACGTAGGTGACGTCGGTGAGGGAGGACCCCAGATGCCGGATCATCTTGGTGCGCTGCGCCTCGCCGCCCGACAGCGTCCCCGAGGGCCGGTCGAGGCTCAGATAGCCCAGTCCGATCTCTACGAAGGACCCGAGCAGAGCGGCGAGGGCGTCGGTGAGGGGAGCCACCGCGGGTTCGTCGAGGTCCCGCACCCAGTCGGCGAGGTCACTGACCTGCATCGCGCACAGGTCGGCAATGTTCCTGCCGTGGATGCGCGAGGTGCGTGCCGGCTCCGCCAGCCGCGTCCCCGAGCATTCAGGACACGAGGCGAACTTCACCGCCCGCTCGACGAACGCACGCACGTGCGGCTGCATCTGTTCGGGGTCCTTCGCGAGCATCGACTTGGTGATCTTGGGGATCAGGCCCTCGTAGGTGAGGTTGATCCCCTCGACCTTGATCTTGACCGGCTCCTTGTAGAGCAGGTCATGACGTTCCCGCTCGGTGTAGTCGCCCAGCGGCTTGTCGGGGTCGAAGAAGCCCGAGCCGATGAAGATGCGGCCATACCAGCCGTCCATGGAGTAGCCGGGCACCTTGAACGGCCCCTGACGCAACGACAAGGAAGCGTCGAACACTTCGCTCAAGTCGATGTCGGAGACGTTGCCGGTGCCCTCGCAGCGGGGGCACATGCCGCCGACCAGGGTGTAGCTGCGCTTCTCCATGCGCGCCCCGGCGCCCTTGTCGACCTTCACCGCCCCGTGTCCGCTCACGGAGGGCACGTTGAACGAGTAGGCCTGCGGCGAGCCGATGTGCGGGTCGCCCAACCGGCTGAACAGCATGCGGAGCAGGGCGTTGGCGTCGGTGGCCGTGCCGAGGGTCGAACGGATGTTGGGGCTCATCCGCTCCTGGTCCACGATGATCGCCGTCGTGAGGCCCTCTAGGGTGTCGACGTCGGGACGATCCAGGGTCGCCATGAAGCCCTGCACGAACGCCGGGTAGGTCTCGTTGATCATGCGCTGCGATTCTGCGGCGATGGTGTCGAAGACGAGCGAACTCTTCCCCGATCCGGACACGCCGGTGAACACTGTCAGACGGCGTTTGGGCAGGTCCAAGGAGACGTTCTTGAGGTTGTTCTCGCGTGCCCCGCGCACGCGGATCAGGTCGTGGGAGTCGGCCAGGTGCTCTCGTTGCGTCACAGCGCACCAGGCTAGGCCACGGCGCAAGGGCAAGAAATACCCTGAAGGCAACTACTGAGCCTTGTTGCTGGCGCCATCAACCACTCATCCCGCCTAGCCGGAAGGCGGTTTCCGATCTTCTTCACCCGGCGGGGCACCGGAACCACCGCAAAGTGCTAGTCCCCACCCCGGAGCCCATTTACCCTAGCGGGAGGCCTGGGTTATCAATGAGGAGGACTCCATGGACCGCAGAACCTTTCTGGGGATGGGACTCGGCATCGGCGCCGCGACCATGCTCGCCAGTTGTTCACAAGGCGGCGGCGCCGCCGCGACCCCGAGCGGGGATCCCGCCAACGCCACGCTGCGTTTCACCTGGTGGGGCAACGACACCCGCACGCGGGTGACAAACGCCACCATCGCCTTGTACACGTCCAAGAACCCGGGGGTGAAGCTGACCGGCGAGCCAGGGGAGTGGAGCGGCTACTGGGACAAGCTCGCCACGCAGGTGGCGGCCAACGACGCCCCGGACATCATTCAGATGGACGAGAAGTACATCGCCGACTACGGCGCCCGCGGGGTGCTCCTGGACTTGGACTCGTCGGTCAACACCGACAAGTTCCTCGCGGGGACGGTGGACACCGGACGCCTGCCCAAGGGATTGTTCGGCATCAACGCGGGCGTGAACGCCCCGATCATCGTCGCCAACCCCAAGCTGTTCGAGGAGGCTGGCGTCCCGCTGCCCGACGACACGACCTGGACGTGGGACGACCTGCGCGCCATCGCGTTGGAGGTCACCCGCAAGATCAACCGGCAGGGCGTCTACGGCGCCGGTAACCTCTTCGGCCAAGACGGCCTGATGAAGGCGTACGTGCGTCAGCTCGGTGGGCAGCAGTGGACCACCGACGGGAAGATCGGCTGGAAGAACGAGGACTTGGAGTCGTACTTCGCGCGCCTGATGGACATGCAGGCCGACAAGTCCATCCAGCCGCCGTCCGAACTCGCCGAGGAGGACTCCAAGTCCATGGACCAGCAGGCCATGGCGAACAACAGGATCGCGATGACGTACCTGTGGTCGAACCAGGTCAAGGCGATGGACGCCGCTTCAGGGACCGACATGAAGCTGCTGCGGCCCCCGGCGTTCGCAGGCGCACCGACCTGGCTGTGGTACAAGGCGTCCATGTACTGGTCGGTGTCGGCGCGCTCGTCCAACACCGCGGCGGCGGCCGCGTTCGTGGATTGGCTGTCCAACTCGGTCGACGCGGTCAAGACGCTCACCGCCGAGCGGGGTCTGCCGCCCAACACCGAGCTTCGGGCCGCACTCGAGCCGTCGCTGGAACCCACCGACAAGAAGGTTGCCGCCTACCTGAGCAGCATCGAGAGCGATGTGACCGACGCCGGTGGCATCACCCCGGTGGGCGGCAGCTCGTTCGGGACGGTCTTCCAGCGCAAGTACCAAGACATCCTGTTCAACCGCGCCTCCATCAAGGATGCGGTCCAGCAGCTGCGCGACGAGATCCAAAGCGAACTGAAGTAGGTTCAGCAGGCAGGGGAGTCGGGGCTGGCTGCCACACGCATCCGCCCCGGCTCACCTGGGACTCACGACTGCGGTCCCGGTCCGGCCCGCCGTGCCGAACGTGCCTTCAGGACGCCCGCGACCAGGAGCCGGACGCCGATGGCGACGAGGATCACGGCAACGATCAGGCCCACGGGGTTGCGATCGGTGGTGAGCATCAGGCCGAACAACGCCACTCCGGCGAGCAGGATCGCCCCGGACAAGGTGAAACCGAGCAGCCCGTCCAGGAGCCCTCCTGGGCGCGGGTCGGTGTCATGGTCGCTGGTCATGTCCGGAGCGTACCGGTCC
>NZ_DAIOIA010000168.1:0-4668 GCF_036744435.1 Propioniciclava sp.
CGACGGCTCCGCAACGAATCGAGCGCTTCGGCGAGGATCGCCTTGGCCTCGTCGTCGGAGCGGCGCTCCTTCACGTAGGCCAGGTGCGTCTTGTACGGCGTGATCTTCGGGGGCGGCGGCGGGTTCTCGGCGTCCCTGTTGGCCGGCAGGCCGCAGCGGGGGCAGTCCCATTCTTCGGGGATCTGCGCCTCGGCCGCGAACGCGGGGCGCGTCTCGTGCCCGTTGCTGCAGAAGAACGAGATGTACAGGCGCGGCGCGGCGTCACCGCGCTCGGCCTCGCCCATCGGTCCCGCACCGACGCGGCTACCACGGATCGCACTACCACCGGCCACGAATGAACCTCTCCAAACGACGTGTTGAGACGAACAACGAACAGAAAATCAGGGGGTGTCGCTAGCCCAGGACGCCGACGTCGGGGAACCAGCGGTAGAGCGTCAGCAGCCCGAGCACGCACGCGAGCCACAGCAGGCCGATAATGATCGTGAGCCGATCCAGGTTCCGCTCGGCCACCGAGGTGCCGCCCATCGTCGTGGACATGCCCCCTCCGAACAGGTCGGACATGCCACCGCCCCGGTTCTTGTGCAGCAGGACGAACAGTGCCAGTGCCGACGAGGTGAGGATCAGCAGGATCGACACCGTCATAATCGGCCACGTGAGCAGGGGCAACACCATCACCCAGACATTCTAACCCAGATACGAGGAGACCCCGACCAGTCGGTCGGGGTCTCCTCGAGTCTTGAAGCGAATCAGGCTGCGGCGTAGAACAGCACGATCTGTGCGAACTCCTCAGCCACCAGGCATGCACCGCCGACGAGGGCGCCGTCCACGTCGGGCTGCCCCATGATCGCCACGACGTTCCCGGCCTTCACCGAGCCGCCGTACTGGATGCGGACCTTCTCGGCCGCCTCAGCACCGAGCAGTTCACCCACGCGGACGCGGATCGCACCGCAGACCTCCTGGGCGTCCTCGGGCGTCGCCACCTCGCCGGTGCCGATAGCCCACACGGGCTCATAAGCGATGACCAGCGAGCCGACCTGCTCGGCCGTCAGACCGGCCAGCACGGCGTCGACCTGGGCCAGCACGAAGGGCACCTGCTCGCCGGCCTTGCGGACGTCGAGCTTCTCGCCCACGCAGATGATCGGCGTGATGCCCGCGGCCAGGGCGACCTTCGCCTTCTCATTGATCAGGGCATCCGTTTCACCGTGGTACTCACGGCGCTCGGAATGCCCGACGACCACGTAACTGCAGTTCAGCTTGGCCAGCATGTCCGCGGACACCTCACCGGTGTAGGCGCCCTTGTCGTGAACCGAGATGTCCTGAGCGCCGAACTGCAACGGCAGCTTGTCGCCTTCGATGAGCGTCTGCACCGTCCGCAGGTCGGTGAACGGCACCAGCAGCGCCGTCTCGGACTTGCTCGGGTCGTACTTGGCGTCAGCCAGCGTCCACGCGAGCTTCTGGACCAGCCCAGCCGCCTCGACGTGGTTGAGGTTCATCTTCCAGTTGCCCGCGATCAGCGGGGTACGGTTCGACACGTTGTCAGTTACCTTCCAAAACGTCCAGGCCCGGGAGCTTCTTGCCCTCGAGGTACTCCAGCGAAGCGCCGCCACCGGTGGAGATGTGGCCGAACTCATCGTCGGCGAAGCCGAGTTGACGCACGGCCGCCGCCGAGTCGCCGCCGCCCACGACGGAGAACGCATCGGAATCGGCCAGCGCCTGCGCGACGGCCTTGGTGCCCGCGGCGAAGGAGGCCATTTCGAACACGCCCATGGGGCCGTTCCAGAAGACGGTCTTCGCGCCCTTGATCGCGTCGGCGTACAGCGCGGCGGTCTTGGGGCCGATGTCGAGGCCCATCTTGTCGGCCGGGATCTGGTCGGAATCGACGACCTCGATGCCCTCGCCCTCACCGAACTCAGGCGAGACGACCGTGTCGACGGGGATCAGGATCTGCTTGCCCTGGGCCGCAGCCTCCTCCAGGTAGCCCCGGACGACGTCGACCTTCTCGGCGTCCAGGATCGAGGAACCGACCTCGTAGCCCTTCGCCTTGAGGAACGTGTAGCCCATACCGCCGCCGATGATCAGCGTGTCCGCGACCTTGAGCAGGTTGTCGATGACCGAGAGCTTGTCGGCGACCTTCGCGCCGCCCAGAACGACCACGTAGGGACGCTCGGGGTCTTCGGTCAGCTTCTTCAGCACCTCGACCTCCTTGGCCACCAAGTGACCGGCACCGCTGGGGAGGAGCTTGGCAATGTCATAGACGGAGGCCTGCTTGCGGTGCACGACGCCGAAGCCGTCGGAGACGAACACGTCGCCGAACTCCGCGTACTTCGCTGCGAGCGCCTCACGCTCGGCGTCCACCTTCGACTCCTCGGCGGGTTCGAAGCGCACATTCTCCAGCAGCACGATCGCGCCGGGGGCCAGCGCCGCGACGGCCTCGTGGGCCGCCGGGCCGACGACGTCACCGGCCAGCGTGACGTCGGCATCGATCAGTTCTCCCAGGCGCGCGGCGACCGGCGCCAGGGAGTACTTCTCGTTCACCTGCCCCTTCGGGCGACCCAGGTGAGCCATCACGACGACCTTCGCACCCGCCTGGGTGAGCTGCGTCAGGGTCGGCAGCGCCGCCTTGATCCGCCCGTCGTCGGTGATCGTTTGACCGTCCAGCGGGACGTTGAAATCGCAGCGGATCAGCACGCGCTTGCCGTGCAGATCCCCCAGATCGTTGATGGTTCTCACCTGGATACGCCTTTCAGGGTCAGGTTAGGGGTTGGGTGATCAGAGATCCTTGCCGACCAGGACAACCAGGTCGACGAGGCGGTTGGAGTAGCCCCACTCGTTGTCGTACCAGCCCACGACCTTCACCAGGTTGCCGATGACCTTGGTCAGGCCGGCGTCGAAGATGCAGGAGTGGGGATCGGTCTCGATGTCCTTGGACACGATCGGATCCTCGGTGTAGGACAGGATGCCCTTGAGCGGACCCTCGGCAGCGGCCTTCAGCGCAGCGTTGATCTCCTCGACGGAGGTCTCCTTCTTCGCGAGGAAGGTCAGGTCGGTGGCCGAGCCGGTCGGGGTCGGAACGCGCAGCGCGTAGCCGTCGAACTTGCCCTTCAGATCGGGCAGGACCAGGGCGACCGCAGCGGCGGCACCGGTCTTGGTGGGAACGATGTTCAGGGCGGCGGCGCGGGCGCGACGCAGGTCGCTGTGCGGGCCGTCCTGCAGGTTCTGATCGGCGGTGTAGGCGTGGATCGTGGTCATGAGGCCACGCTCGATGCCGACCGTCTCCTCGAGCACCTTGGCCATCGGGGCCAGGCAGTTCGTGGTGCAGGACGCGTTCGAGATGATGGTGTCGGTCGCGGCGTTGTAGTCGCCCTCGTTGACGCCCATGACGATCGTGATGTCCTCGCCCTTGGCCGGCGCGGAGATGACGACCTTCTTGGCACCACCGACGAGGTGGGACTTGGCGTCCTCGGCCTTCGTGAACCGTCCGGTGGACTCGACGACGACGTCAGCGCCGACCGAGGCCCAGTCCAGCTTGCTCGGGTCGCGCTCCTCGAAGACGCGGATCGTCTTGCCGTCGACGGTGATGGACTCCTCGTCGAAGGTGACCTCGCCGGGGAAACGGCCGAGGATCGAGTCGTACTTGAGCAGGTGAGCCAGGGACTTGTTGTCCGTCAGGTCGTTGACGGCGACAACCTCGGCGTCCGCACCGGAAGCCAGCAGGGCGCGGAGGAAGTTGCGGCCGATGCGGCCGAAGCCGTTGATGCCAACCTTCACAGTCATGTAATGGGTCTCCTTCGATAAGGAATCTCGTCACGCTCGAGACGAGAACTGGACGCCTGCCATCGTACCCAACATCCGATGGACACATCGAGGGAACGGCAGTTGTCCACCCTTCGATCACACACCCGTCACCAAGGCGAAATCAGTCGTCCTCCAGCATGTCGGGCGTCAGGTTCGCCTCGGTGCCCGGAATCCCCTCATCGTCGGCTCGCTTGTCGGCGGTGGCCAGCAGCCGCCGGATCCGACCCGCCACGGCGTCCTTCGTCAGCGGCGGCTCGTGGAGCTGGCCCAACTCCTCCAGGCTCGCCTGCTTGTGCTCGAGCCGCAGCAGCCCTGCGGTCCGCAAGTGCTCGGGCACATCCTCGCCGAGAATCTCCAACGCCCGCTCGACCCGGGCCCCGGCGGCCACGGCGGCCCGGGCGGAACGGCGCAGGTTCGCATCATCGAAGTTGGCCAGCCGGTTCGCCGACGCCTTGATCTCGCGTCGCATCCGGCGTTCCTCCCACTTCAGCAGCGTCTCGTGGGCACCCAGCCTGGTCAGCATGGTCGCGATGGCGTCCCCGTCGCGGATCACGACCCGGTCCACTCCACGGACCTCGCGCGCCTTTGCGCTCACGTCGAGCCTGCGTGCGGCCCCGACCAGCGCGAGCGCCGCCTCCGACCCGGGGCAGGTGACCTCCATCGACATCGAGCGTCCGGGCTCGGTGAGGGAGCCATGAGCCAAGAAGGCGCCTCGCCACACCGCCGTCGCCACATCGAGGCCGCCGCCGACCACCGCGGCGGGCATGCCCCGCACGGGACGCCCGCGGGAGTCGATCAGGCCCGTCTGCCGAGCCAGCGAGTCACCATCACGGATGAGGCGAACCACGTAGCGGGTGCTGCGCCGCAGCCCGG
>NZ_DAIOIA010000169.1:0-4616 GCF_036744435.1 Propioniciclava sp.
GGCCAGGTGTGGCTGCTGCCTCACAACGAGGCCTACTCCCCCATCGACGGCAACCAGGCGACCATCCTGGGCAAGGTGACCGCGGTCTTGCGTCGCGTCTGACCGCTGCGGCTCAGGCCACCGCGTCGGGATTCAGACGCCGCAATGCCGACACCGCGATCTCCGGATCCGTCGTCGACCAGAACGGCGGCAGCGAGGCACGCAGGAAGCTGCCGTAACGAGCGGTCTTCAGCCGGGGATCCAACACCGCGACGACGCCCTTGTCGGTCACGCGCCGGATCAGCCGCCCGCTCCCCTGAGCCAGCAGCAGCGCGGCATGGCTGGCGGCGACCGACATGAAACCATTCCCGCCGGACTGGTTCACGGCCGCCTGACGCGCCTGCATGAGCGGGTCGTCGGGTCGCGGAAACGGAATCTTGTCGATGACCACCAAGCGGCACGTCTCCCCAGGAACGTCAACCCCCTGCCACAACGAGAGGGTGCCGAACAGGCTCGTCTCCGGCTCCGCGATGAAGCGCTTGGTCAGCTCGCTGAGCTGCGCGTCCCCCTGACACAGGATCGTGTGGTGAGGGAGCTCGGTGCGGCAGTGACGTGCGGCTGCCTCCGCATTGCGCTGCGAGGCGAACAAGCCCAGCGTCCGGCCGCCGGCAGCCCAGATCAGCTCGGCCAGCTCCGCCAGGGCCGCGCCCGAGATCCCCTCGCGACCCGGCGCCGGCAACCGGTCCGCCACGTACAAGATCCCTTGGTGGGCATAGTCGAACGGCGACCCCACGTCGAGGCCCCGCCACGCCTCACCCTCGGCGGGGGCCTCGGCGTCCCCCTCCAAACGCTCGCTGCGACGCAGTCCGACGGTGTTCGCCGCCGCCTCGAACTGACCACCCAGCGTCAGCGTGGCCGACGTCAAGATGGTGGGGGTCTCGGCGAGGACGCGGTCACGCAGCAGGAACGCGACGTCCAAGGGGGCGCACACCAGCCACCGTCCGAACCGCTCCCGCTCGCTGACCCACACCACGTCGGTGTCCTTCATGGCCGCCATCGCCTCGGCGACGTCGAAGACCTCCTTGGCCGCGGCGGCCGCCTGCTTGGCCTCGGGCTCGTCGCCCTTGACCTGGCTGACGACGCGACGGGCCGCATCCCTGATCCGTGCCACGATCGCCATCGCGGGCGAATCCGGGTCGGTGATCCGCTCCAGCGGCGCCTTCTCCAGCACCTCGTTGAGCGTCTCTCCCAGATCCAAGAACTCGATCCCCAGATCGTCATCCACATAGGACAGGCACCGTCGCGCCACCCGTTCGACCTGCTGAGGACTCAACTCGTGTGAGGCGGCTCCCGTCACGCGCGAGGTCAGCTCGTGTGCCTCGTCGATGACCAGCCGATCATGCTCGGGCAGGACGGTGTTGCCGTGCATGGCGTCGATCGCGAGCAATGCGTGGTTGGTGACGATCAGGTCCGACTCACGGGCGCGAGCACGGGACCGCTCCACGAAGCACACGTCTCCAAACGGACACTGCTGGGCCCCCAGGCACTCCCGGACCGGGACCGATACCTGCGCCCAGGCTGCCGCCGTGTGCGTGGGAGCATCGTCGCGATCACCGCCGCCCTCTGCGTCCAGTTCCTCGCGGGCCCATTCGCGCAGGGCGAGGACCTCGGCGCCCAGCACAGACGTGGCGTCGGCGCGGGAGCGACGCAGCTCCGTGGCCATCTCCGCGCCTCCCAGCAGGGAATCCTGCTCCGCCCCCGCCCCTTCGATGACCCGGTGGAGGCACGCGTAGTTGGTGCGTCCCTTCAGGATCGCGTGGGTGATGCGGCGCCCGGTCACCTTCTCGGCGGCGGTCACCGCAGCCGGGATGTCGGTGTGCGCCAGCTGAGCCTGCAGCGCAAGCGTCGCCGTGGCAATCACCACGCGCTGATGGGGATTGCTGGACACATACGCCAGAGATGGCGCCAGATAGCCGAGCGACTTACCGGTGCCGGTCCCCGCCTGAACCAAGAGGTGCTCTCCGCTGGCGAAGGCGTGATCGATCGCCGCCGCCATCGCATCCTGCCCTGGACGTTCGCTGCCCTCGATTCCGGCCACGGCCGCGTCCAGGATCTGCTGGCTGAGGCTGCGCTCAGCCACGAGGCGACTGCTCGGGCTCTCCGATACCGACCTCGCCGTCGGCCAGGACGTGCACAGGACACACCGAGACGACCGCGCGCAGGGGCAGAGGGCCGTACAGGTGCGGGTAGCGCACCCCCGAGGCAGGGTCGGCCTCGAGTCGTACCGGAACCGAGCCCAGGCCTCCCCGGGCGATCTCCACCACGACCAGCGGCTCCGGGGCGTTCCCATAGACGGCGCGCACCACCGTCGCGATCTGAGCGGGATAGCAGCAATACACGAAGCCCTCATCCTCGAAGGAGACCCCCCGCGTCGACCATGGGTAGGCGCCCTCGCGTAGCGCTTCGGTCCACACGCGCCGCTCGGTGAGGTGCCACAACGGCAGCGAGTCAGGCATGAGGGCCTCCCTCGGCGACGGTCGGGGTCATCCGGAAGGGCGCGAGCTCGCCGGCGAGATCCTCGTTGACGCGGGCGTGCACCTGCGTTCCCTCGGCCGTGTGCTCGGAGCTCAGCAGTTCCCCCGCCTTGTGGATCCGGTCGACCAGTTCATGGCGGGCGTACGGGATCAGCACACGGATCTCCACGGCAGGACGCGGGAGGCGTCCCTCCACGCACGCACGCAGTTCCGCCACGCCCTCACCCGTGCGGGCCGAGACGAACACGGCCTCGGGGGCCAGCGTACGAAGGGGCAGCAGGGCGGATTCGTCAGCGAGGTCGATCTTGTTGAAGACGATCAGTTCAGGGATCGAACCAGCCCCGATCTCGTTGAGCACCGTGCGCACCGCGGTGATCTGCCCCGCCGGATCCGGGTCGCTCGCGTCGACCACGTGCACGAGCAGATCGGCTTCGGCGGACTCCTCCAGGGTCGAGCGGAACGCCTCGACCAGGTCGTGGGGCAGATGACGGACGAATCCGACGGTGTCGGTGAGGGTGAACACGCGGCCATCGGCGGCCTCGGCGCGTCGGGTGGTGGGGTCCAGCGTGGCAAACAGGGCGTCCTCCACGAGCACCCCCGCGCCGGTCAGCCGGTTGAGCAGGGAGCTCTTTCCGGCGTTGGTGTAGCCCACGATCGCCACCGACGGGATCCGATTGCGGCGACGCTCGGCGCGTTTGGTCTCGCGCACCCCGTCCAAGTCGCGGAGGCGTTTGCGCAACTGCGCGATCCGGGTGCGGATCCGGCGACGGTCGGTTTCGATCTTCGTCTCGCCCGGCCCACGTCCGCCGATCCCGGCGCCGCCGGCCGCCCGGCCGCCCGCTTGGCGAGACAGGTTGCCGCCCCAGCCCCGCAGCCGCTGCCGCAGGTATTGCAGTTGCGCGAGTTCGACCTGGGCCTTGCCCTCGGTCGACTTGGCGTGCTGAGCGAAGATGTCGAGGATCAAGGCGGTGCGGTCGATCACCTTCACCCCGACCCGATCCTCTAGGTTGCGCAGCTGAGCCGGCTCAAGCTCCCCGTCCATGATGACGGTGTCGGCCCCCGTGGCGATGACGACCTCGCGAACCTCGTCGACCTTGCCGCGCCCGATGTAGGTGGCGGGGTCGGGAGAACTGCGGCGCTGCACCAGCCCATCCAAAACCTCTGAGCCGGCCGTCTCCGCGAGCAGCTTCAGCTCCGCCATCGCGTTGTCGCTGTCGTCCTCGCTGCCGTGGGTCCACACCCCGACCAGGACGACCCGCTCCAGCTGCAACTCGCGGTACTCGACTTCGGAGATGTCCGCCAACTGCGTCGACATCCCGGGGACGCGGCGCAGCGACAACCGCTCGACGAGGTCGAGTTGCTGCCCGTCGACGTCGTCGCTGGTGTCTTCGTAGTGATGCTCAGTCATCGCTCTCCTCATCGCGTCGACCCTCGGCCGACGGCCATTCCAGCTCGCCGTGGGCCACGATCACGGCCGGCCCGGTCAGCCACGCTTCGTCGCCGGCAAGCTCGACGTCCACCGCACCGCCGGGGACCTCAACCCTCCAGAGCCCGTCCGTCTCCCCCTGCGCTGCCGCAGCCGCCCGTGCGGCGGCCACGGTGCCGGTTCCGCAGCTCTGCGTCTCCCCGACCCCGCGCTCGTACACCCGCATCCGCAGGTGACGCTCCCCCACTGGCGCGACGAACTCGACGTTGACGCCGCAGGGGAAGGCGTCTCGTGGTTCCCAGCTCGGTTGCTGGGTCAGGTCGAGTCCGGCAACCTGCTCGGGGTCGGGCACGACCACGACCGCATGCGGGTTGCCGACGTTGACCGGTGCCGCGGGCCACACCCGAGTGCCCACCCGGATCTCCACCGCTGGACCGCTCGTGTCGGTGCGGCCCATCCACACGCGTACCCGTCCGTCGGGCAGCAGGCGTGCGGTGCGCAGACCGGCGCGCGTACCGATGGCGATCTCCTGCGCATCGGGTGCGACCAGCCCCTGCTCGACCAGATAGCGGGCGAACACGCGCACCCCGTTGCCGCACATCTCCGCCAGCGAGCCGTCCGCATTGCGGTAATCCATGAACCATGCGTCGGGATCCCCCTCCCACTCGGGGACGTGC
>NZ_DAIOIA010000170.1:0-4535 GCF_036744435.1 Propioniciclava sp.
GTGTTGGATCCTCGGCTGAAGACCGCTCGCTACGGCAGCTTCCTGCGGGCTTCGCTGCCGCCGTTCTGGTCGACGACGGATCCGGAGATCGCAGTGTCGGCCTTGCGGCGTCTGAATCCTGACGCGGTCGCCTGAGCCGCAGCGGTCAGACGCGACGCAAGACTGTGGTCACCTTGCCCAGGATGGTCGCCTCGTTGCCGTCGATGGGGGAGTAGGCCTCGTTGTGAGGCAGCAGCCACACCTGGCCTGCCGTCCGCTTGAACGTCTTCACGGTGGCCTCGCCGTCGATCATGGCGGCGACGATCTCGCCGTTGTTCGCCTCAGGCTGCTGGCGAACCACCACGTAGTCGCCATCGCAGATCGCCGCATCCACCATGGAGTCGCCGCGCACCTCGAGGAGGAAGAGGTCGCCTTCGCCGACCAGGTCGCGGGGCAGGGGGAACACGTCCTCGATGTGCTGTTCGGCCAGGATGGGGCCGCCGGCGGCGATCCGCCCCACGATCGGGACCTCGACCGAGCGTGACACATGCACGTCCGCGTCGTAGCCGGTGGCGGCCGGACGGGCCTCGGCGGGGGCGTCGCGCTCCACGCCGGGCAGGTGCACGACCAGCGCGCGGGGACGCTTGGGATCGCGAGAAAGGAATCCCTTGGCCTCGAGTGCCTTCAGCTGATGGGTGACGCTGGAGGGGGAGGCCAGGCCCACCGCCTCGCCCATCTCACGGATCGTGGGCGGGTACCCGCGCTCGGCGACGGCCCCCTGGATCGTCTCGAGGATCAGGCGCTGCCGCAGGGTGAGCCCCTCGGCGTCGGCCGGGCCATCCGGCAGGGATCGCACTTCGCCCAGCCGGGCGAGATCGCCCTCGCTGGGGCGCCCCCTCCGATTCTGCCGGGGAATGGAGACCTCGCCCTCGCCGTCCTTCTTCGCCATACCGGCAACCTAGGGCACGCGAGCTGGGCAATCAAACACCTGTTCGACCGTGTCGCGATGAGTGGCGAGGGAAAAGTGTCGGACCCGGGCGCCAGTCTGGGGTGCAGTCGATCGAGCGCGACGCGCGCGGCGACACCGTTGCAATCGTAAGAGTGTTCGATAATACTGTTCGAACAGACGTTCGATGGGCGTCGCGAACGAAGGAGTGACCATGACCGCACAGCTGCTCGATTACCCCACCACCCCTCGGGTCCGGGTCGCACCTGCGCGCCGCCCCGGCGTGACCGTGGCCCCCCATCGCGATGCCCCACGGCGACCCCTCGGCCCCGGGCAGCGTTCGTGGTCGACCACGGTCGGGGTCGCGGCGCACACTGGGAGCGTTCAGGGCAGCGGCGCAGGCGTGGGCGGTACCGCCGTCGACCTCGAGCACCTCCATTGGACGCCGCGGGCGCTGATGCTGATGGTCGTGGCCGTGGTTGCGCTCGCGGTGGCCATGGGGGTCACGATCGTGTCCGCTTTCTTGGCGGTCAGCGATGCACCGGTGCAACCCGCGGCCCCGGTTGTCGCCATGTCCGCCACGGATTCCCTGGGTTGAGCGGTGCCGCCAGGCACTTCCTGGCGCCTCGCGCAGGGTGAAACCTGCCTCAGCCGCCGGTCAGCGCCAGACCGCCCCATCCCCCAACCCTTTCCGCCTCGCCCCGGTCTCCATACTCGGGGCGAGGCGGTTTTCGTGGCAGCGACACGGCGGCGCGCTGAGGTTGATTGTGGCTCACGATCGGCCTAACCTCTACATGTAGTAGTTACACGGAGGTGCACCGTCCACAGGTTGTGGTTAGCGGCTCAATCTCCGTCCACCGATCATCCACAGCGCATCCCCTGCGGGAGATGCCCGCGCGAGCCGAGGGAGGGGAGCCATGCATTGTCCGGCGTGCCGTTACAAGGACTCACGGGTTCTCGACTCGCGCGTGGCCGACGACGGCAGTTCGATTCGGCGGCGGCGCGAGTGCCGCTCCTGTGGCAAGCGTTTCACGACCCTGGAGCAGATGCAGTTGGTGGTCGTGAAGCGGTCGGGGGTCATCGAGCCGTTCTCCCGCGAGAAGGTCATCAACGGGGTGCGGAAGGCCTGCAAGGGGCGCCCGGTCTCCGAGACCGACCTGGCCAAGCTGGGCCAGCAGGTCGAGGAGTCGTTGCGTGCCGCCGGGCAAGGCGAGATCGAGGCCGACGAGGTGGGCCTGGCGATCCTGCGCCCGTTGCGGGCCCTGGACGCCATCGCCTACCTGCGCTTCGCGAGCGTCTACCACCACTACGAGTCCGTCGAGGACTTCGAGACCGCGATCGAGCAACTGAAGGCGAGCGGTGCCGCCTCGCCCGCGCTGACCCCGGATCCACAACCCCTGGTCGACCAGCTCTTCTGAGCGGGAGTCGACCACCCATCACGTTTGTTGTATTCACCAGGCAGACACGCAGAGCGTCAATCACAGGAGGAAGTAGTGACCGCAACCAAGCAGGCGCCCCGCAAGGCCGCCGCGAAGGGCAAGGGTCTCACCGTCGAGCGGGTCTTCACGACCGAGGGCGTGCACCCGTACGACCAGGTGACGTGGGAGCGGCGCGACGTCGTCCAGACCAACTGGAAGACCGGCGTGACCGTCTTCGAGCAGAAGGGCGTCGAGTTCCCCGACTTCTGGAGTGTGAACGCGTCGACCATCGTCACGACGAAGTACTTCCGGGGCGCGGTCGGCACCCCGGCGCGCGAAGAGAGCCTCAAGACGCTGATCGACCGTGTCGTCGGCAAGTATCGTTCCGCAGGCGAAGAGCACGGCTACTTCGCCTCACCGGCGGACGCGGACACGTTCGGGGCCGAGCTGACGTGGATGCTCTTGCACCAGGTGTTCAGCTTCAACTCCCCGGTGTGGTTCAACGTCGGGACGCTCAGCCCCCAGCAGGTGAGCGCGTGCTTCATCTTGTCCGTTGATGACTCCATGGACTCGATCCTCAACTGGTACAAGGAAGAGGGGTTCATCTTCAAGGGCGGCTCCGGGGCGGGTCTCAACCTCAGCCGCATCCGCTCCAGCAAGGAACTACTGTCCTCCGGGGGGACCGCGTCCGGCCCGGTCTCGTTCATGCGCGGAGCGGACGCCTCGGCGGGGACCATCAAGTCCGGCGGCGCCACGCGCCGTGCCGCGAAGATGGTCGTCCTCGACGTCGATCACCCCGACATCGAGGAGTTCGTCGAGACGAAGGCGCGCGAGGAGGACAAGATCCGTGCGCTGCGCGACGCCGGGTTCGACATGGACCTGGGCGGCAAAGACATCGTCTCGGTGCAGTACCAGAACGCCAACAACTCCGTCCGCGTCAACGACGCGTTCATGGAGGCGGTCGAGGCCGGCGACCAGTTCGGTCTGCGGGCTCGGATGACCGGTGAGGTCATCGAGACGGTCGACGCACGCGAACTGTTCACCAAGATCGCGAAGGCGGCCTGGGAATGCGCGGATCCGGGCATCCAGTACGACGGCATGATCAACGCCTGGCACACCAACCCGGTGACCGGCCCGATCACGGCCTCCAATCCCTGCTCGGAGTACATGAGCCTGGACAACAGCTCCTGCAACCTCGCCAGCCTCAACCTGCTGAAGTTCCTGCGCGAGGACGACACCTTCGACACCGAGACGTTCGTCAAGGCCGTTGAGCTGATCATCACGGCCATGGACATCTCGATCACGTTCGCGGATTTCCCCACCGAGGCGATCACGCAGACGACCAGGGACTACCGCCAACTCGGCATCGGCTACGCGAACCTGGGCGCGCTGCTCATGGCCATGGGTCGCGGCTACGACTCCGAAGGCGGTCGCGGGCTCGCGGCGGCGATCACCTCGCTCATGACCGGTGCGGCCTACCGGCGCTCCTCCGAACTGGCTGCCGTCGTCGGTCCGTACGCCGGATACGCCCCCAACGCGTCCGCCCACCAGAAGGTGATGCGCAAGCACCAGGTCGCCAACGATGAGTTGACGCTGACGCAGACCGCCGACCTGCCGGTGCAGGCAGCCGCCACCGCGGAGTGGGCCAAGGTCGTCGAGTTGGGCGCCAAGAACGGGTTCCGCAACGCCCAGGCCTCCCTGCTGGCACCCACGGGCACCATCGGCTTCATGATGGACTGCGACACCACCGGGATCGAGCCCGACTTCTCGTTGGTGAAGTTCAAGAAGCTCGTGGGCGGTGGCTCGATGCAGATCGTGAACCAGACGATTCCCCGCGCCCTGGAGAAGCTGGGTTACACCGCCGAGGTGTCCGAGGCGATCGTCGCCTACATCGCGGAGAACGGTCACGTCGTGGGCGCCCCCGGGCTCAAGACCGAGCACTACGAGGTCTTCGACACGGCGATGGGCGAGCGCGCCATCAAGCCGATGGGGCACGTCCGGATGATGGCTGCGGTGCAGCCGTTCCTCTCCGGTGCCATCTCCAAGACGGTCAATCTGCCCGAGACGGCGACCGTGGAGGAGATCGCCGACGTCTACCTGCAGGGCTGGAAGCTCGGCCTGAAGGCGCTGGCGGTCTACCGCGACAACTGCAAGGTCGGCCAGCCGCTCAGCGATGGCAAGAAGAAGGAGGA
>NZ_DAIOIA010000171.1:0-4504 GCF_036744435.1 Propioniciclava sp.
ACCAAAGTTGACATTTCATGAATCAGCGCGGAGACTTTTCGTAGTATCCAAACCTGGTGCAAAGTGAGAGGACAGCGATGACTCGCCTCACGTCGTTCGTGCAGACGATCCCGGCCGTTGCCGTGGACGCACGAATGTGTGCAGGCGCCTGTTGTCGCGCTTGATCCACGCGGCCCACGCGGCCCAGGGTGTCTCCGGCTAGGCCGAGTACCCACACCGGGAGCCTCCCTTTCGCTGGTGAGCGACCTTCCTTGCGCGGCAGCGGTGTCTCTCTGAGGCACTGTCTCACCGGGGCTCAGGCCTCCCGGCCCCTTTTCATCAATTGATGTCGATTTCTTCCTGAGCGCGTATTCGGCGCGCCCATTCACGAGCCCGAAAGTGATTTCTCCATGCCTTCTGCCGTCTCATTCCCGCGAGGAGTAGAGCCGCTCGCCGGCCCCGGCCCGCGCGTCATCACCGCCGAGCGCCTCATCTCGGCCCCCGGTGATCCGGTCATCGACCGCGGTGCCGTCGTGATCGAGGACGGCACCATCGCGTGGGTCGGTCCGATCGATGCGCTACCTGCCACGTACGCCGAGTATCCGGTGACCCGCCATGAGCGCGGGACGATCCTCCCGGGCCTGGTCGAAACGCACGCCCACCTCGGCTCGTACGCCCAGGTGCTGCCGCAGACGACCTCCGACGACCGCCACGACGAGTCCCGGGTGGCCTTGTCGTCGGTCGCCATCGCTCGCCAGCTCGCCTCGGTGGGCGTCACCACCGTGCAGTCGCTGGGCTCGCGCTACTTCGCCGACGTCGCGCTGCGCGACGCCATCGGCGCCGGGCTGATCGCCGGTCCGCGCATCGTCGCCGCCGGACCGCAGCTCACCACCTCGGCTGGACACGCCTGGTCCACCGGCGGCGAGGTCGACTCGATCACCGAGATCCGCAAGGCGGTCCGGGATCACCACAAGGCGGGCGTCGACGTCATCAAGGTGATGGCGACCGGCGGCTTCATGACCGCCCGCACCGCCCCCTGGAACGCGCAGTTCACCACCGACGAACTCCGCGCCCTCGTCGAGGACGCCCACCGCCTCGGCAAGCACACCGCCGCCCACGCGCACGGCACCGAGGGCATCCGGCGGGCCGTGGAGGCGGGCATCGACTACATCGCCCACGCCAGCTTCGTGGACGCCGACGGTCAGACCCGTTTCGACCACGAACTGGCCGACCTGATCGCCGAGAAGGGCGTCTACGTCGACACCTGCAGCCCGCCGTCGTGGCCGGAGGTCCCCGGGGAGACCGTCACCCCCCGCGCCTGGGATCTGTATCAGCACGGCGTCAAGATCGTCACCGGCAACGACATCGGTGCCGTGTGGCCGCCCAGCGGCTTCACCTTCGCGCTGAAGCAGCTGGAGGCGTCCGGCCTGCCGCGCGAGGAGGTCCTGCGGGCCGCCACCAGCCGCGCGGCCGCCGCGGTCGGCCTCGGCGGTGTCGCGGGCGTCCTCGCCCCCGGCTACGCCGCCGACCTCATCGTCGCCGACGGTGACCCGCTCGCTGACCTGGGCGCCCTCGACCACCTCCTCGAGATCGTCATCGACGGGCGCACCTTCACTCCGGACCCGATCGAGCCGTTCGTCCCCGAGCGTGACGCGGCGACCGCCACGAACGGATCCCACCCCAACGACGTCCGTGCCACCTGGCACACCAACCAGCAACGTCGTCTCGCCCACGAGGCCGGCGTCGCCGTCCCGACCGCCTGACCACCAGCAAGGAGCCACCCATGTCCACTCTCACCAACGACCTCGAGGACGACGTCCGCAGCAAGCCTGCGCCCATCAAGACGTCGGCCTTCCCCGAGACGAACGTCGAGCAGACCCCCGATGGGGCGTTTAGGCGGCAGCGCAACTGGTTCACCCGGCGCTTCGGCACGGGCGAGGGCCAGGTCGCCCCCGAACCGGGCCGGTTCCTGCTGCTGGGCAACCCGGGCTGCGGCTGGAACCGCCGCCAGCTCATCACGCTGCGGCTGCTCGGCCTGTCCGAGGCCGTCCCGTTCGTCCTGCTCACCGGACGCGACGAGCAGGGGTGGCGGATCGCCTCCCACGGCAACGACCTGGAGGAGCGGTTCGGCACGAACCTGCTCAACGACTTCTACCGGCGCACCGACGAGTCCTTCCAGGGCCGCGGCACCTCCCCGACGGTCCTGGACGCCCAGACCGGCCTGGTCGTGACGAACAACTACCACCCGCTCAGCCTCGACTGGGAGACCGCCTGGGCACCGTTCCACGCCGCGGGCGCCCCCGACCTGTACCCCGAGGACCTGCGCCCGGAGATCGACCTGCTCAACCAGCAGATCTTCGACGACATCAACAACGGCACCTACAAGGTCATCTTCGCCACCAGCGAAGGCGCCGCGCTGGCCGCCAAGACGATCTTCGAGGCCCGCCTGGCCGACTACGACTTCCGGCTCGCGTCGCGGCGCTACCTGTTCGGGGACCGGCTCACCGATTCCGACATCCGGCTGTTCGTCTCCCTGTCCAGCTTCGAGCGCGGCTACCGGCCCGGAATCGCGAAGATCTTCGGCGAGGAGAACACCCGCAAGCTCACCGACTACCCGAACCTGTGGGCGTACGCCCGTGACCTGTTCGCGCACGGCCTGGTCGATGACCGGGAGCTGTACTTCCTCGGGCTCATCCCCGGCCCCTCGGGGGAGTACATCGGCGGCAGCCTGCTGGTGAAGGACGCCACCCTCCCGACCCCGGAGGAGTCCCTGGCAGCGTGGCGGGAGCCGTCCGGACGCGAGGGCCTCGCCGGATCGCCCCTGTCGTCGGGCCCCGGCGGCGGCGGCTCCTACGAGCTGTGGCACTTCGCCTGATCGACACCGGTGGCCCGGGGCACCTCCCGGGCCACCCCACCCCTGGTGGACGCCCCCGCGTCCCACCAGGACCGTCCACATCCCGCGGCCGGCGCGTCATCCGACGGTGACCGCCGACCAGCTTCGAGGAGAACCATGAGCACCGCTTGGGCGCAACCCGACGCCGACGCCGAGGCCGTCACGCCGGCGTCCCAGGACACCCGCTTCATCCCGTCCGACCTGCTCGCGTGGGACCTGGGCGACGGCCGGACGCTGCGCCTGGCGACCCCTGATGAGTTCGGCGAGGTCGGTGAGGTGCTGCAGAGCGCCTTCACCACCGGATGCTGGGTGACCCCCACCTACAAGGAGCATCTGGCCGGGATCGCGGACCGTGCGTTGACCGCGCACGTCTGGGTGGCGGCGGACGCCGACGGCGTGCTGGGGGCGGTCCTCACCCCCAAGCCGCAGTACCTGCGCGACCCCTCCTTCACGTTCAACATCCTCGGCGTCGGGCCGCGCGGCCGCGACCTCAAGCTCGGCGAGCGGCTCGTCGAGCACAGCGTCGCCCTGGCCCGCGCCTTCGGCTACTCGGTGGTCGAGATCCGCTCCAGCCCCCACATGACCGCCGCCCATGGCCTCTACTACCGCTACGGGTTCGTGCGCCGCATCGACTGGGAGACCAGCGTCGTCGATTCAGGCCAGCGCCTGCTCGCCTTCACCTACCGCGTCGCCGATCCCAACCCCGATGCCGCCATTCCCGTCGAGGAGCCGCCGACGCGGTGGTCCTTCCCCAGCCAGCCCAAGGAGATCGTCGTGACCCTCGCTCAGCACACACCCCCCGGCACGCATGACCACGTCGGCGGGTTCCGCCCCGAGGCGCCGCGGCTGCCCGGGCACGTCGTGCTCGACGCGGACGCCCGCTACCGGCTCGACGTTGCCCCCGACGCGCTGCGCGGACGCGCCGCCCGGATCGCCCGCCGCCTCGCCGCAGCGCAGGAGTTTGTGACGGTTGAGGACTCCGCGGCCGTCACGCCGGTGCTGTTCGAAGCCGACGGGACCCTGCTCAGCGACGACTGGAGCGCGTTGGCCCGCTCGATTCTCACCGCGACCGAGGCGGGACGCGCGTATTACCCGCCCGAGGCGCGCGCCGAGATCGACACGCTGGAGTTCCTCATCGCCCACGATCTGGTCGGCGGCCTGGAACGCGCCCTGTTCGCGGGCTCGGAGAAGTCGGCCCGCGTCGCCCAACGCGTCCTGTATGCCCGGCTGGGGGAGTTCGACCAGACGCTGGCCGCCCGCCCCTACCTGCTGGGTGCTGCCGTGACCTCCGCCGACATCTCCCTGTTCAGCGTCCTGATCGGCTTCGACCTGGAGTACCGGCGCCACCTCGGCTGGGGGGCCGCATCCCTGGTGGACTACCCGAACCTGTGGGCGTACGCCCGCAACCTGCTCGCCCTACCCGGCTTCGCCGACGACGGTGAACTCGCCGCGCTCGGGCTGCTGGCCAGCCCGGACGGCTCCTTCGAGGCGCCGTGGGGCGACCCGGCCCCCGTCGAGGGCGTCCGGGATCTGCGCGACGCGTGGACCGAGCCGGATGACCGCGACTGGAGCGCCGCATGAGCGCCGCCACCCTCAGCGCACCGCAGCCGGCCCCGGCCGGGGCCGCCGGGA
>NZ_DAIOIA010000172.1:0-4374 GCF_036744435.1 Propioniciclava sp.
GACCAGGCCGACGAGGAAACCCACCCACCGCCACGCTGCGGCCAGCAATACGACGAGCGAGACGCACGCCGTCCCCCACGTCAGCGCCACCACGGCCAGCGCGGCGATGATGCCTGCCTGCATCGTCGTTCCCGCCACGCCGTGATCGGCGGCCAGGGGGAAGACGCGCGGGCCCTGGGTGCCCACCCACGCCAATTCCAGGTTGGCCGCGACCGTGCTGAGAGCGACCATGACCTGGGGAAACACCACCATGGAGACGCTCGCCACCGCAAAGGCGGGCACCCGTGCCCCGCCCGCGCGGACGTGCTCGGCGGCCGCGCGCCACAGCATCAGGACCTGGAGTTGGGTTGCGGTGAGGTAGACCGCCGCCGCAGCCGTGTTGGGCCACCACGAGCCTGCTGCGGGAGGTTCGAAGCTGAGTCGAGTGAAGGCGGCGACCGCCAGGTACAGCGCCAGCGGGAGCCACCACCGCCAGCCGCAACGGCCACCCAGCGCCGCAACGGCCTCTCGCGTCACGTCTCGTGCGCTCACGTTTCCTCCTGGGGGCGCGTGGCGACGACCCTACGCGACGCTGGCCCACAGCGCGATGATGGTGGGGACCACAACCGGGGAGGACTCACATGCTGCGCTTCGGCATCGTCGGCACGAACTTCATCAGCGACTGGTTCGCCGAGGCGGTGACGATCCGCTCGGACGCGACAGTTGCCGCGGTGTATTCGCGGACCGCCGAGTCCGGGGAGGAGTTCGCCCACCGTCACGGCATCCCCATGGCCACGACCAGATACGAGGCCCTCCTGGACGCCGTGGACGCGGTCTACCTCGCCAGCCCGATCATCGCCCATCACCCCCAGGCGCTCGCGGCGCTCGCCGCCGGGCGTCACGTGCTGGTCGAGAAGACCATGGCGGGATCGGCCGCCCAGATCGCCGAGATCCAGGACGCCGCCGCCGCGTCCGGGCTGATCGCGATGGAGGCGGTCCGCAGCCTGTACACGCCCGCATTCGCCGCGATCCGCGCCGGAGTCGACCGGCTGGGGGCGATCCGGCAGGCGTCCTTCAGCAAGCAGCAGTACTCCTCGCGCTACGACGCGTTCCGGACCGGGGAGGTGCTGCGGGCCTTCGACCCCGCCTTGGAGAACTCGGCGCTGGCCGACATCGGCGTCTACGCCCTGCAACCCGCCCTCGACCTGTTCGGCCTCTACCCCGACACCGCCACCGGGTCGTCGGTGCACCTGTCCAACGGTTTCGAAGCAGCGGGCACGCTGACCCTCGGCTACCCCGACGCCGTCGTGGACGTGACCTGGTCGAAGATCACCCAGGGCGTCGCCCCCAGCGTCGTCCTCGGCGAGGACGCGGCCCTGATCATCGACGACCTCGCCGAGACCGGTACGGTGACGCTCCGCCCCCGCCGCGGCGATCCCGAGACCCTGTTCGCCCAGACCCCGCCCACCGCGGGCGCGACGATGACCGGAGAAGTCGACGCGTTCCTCGCCCAGGTGAGCTCCGGCGTCCCGGATGCCCGCCGCGTCGAGCTGACCTTGGTCGCCCGGCAGCTGATGGACGCCCACCTGACCCGCTGCTGATCCCGACGCACATGGCCCTAAGCATCGCGGCTACTCTCAGATGTCGTGCCAAATGCGTACCATTACTAGTACCGTATAGGCCGAGGAGGGGCGATGGGATACCGCAGAGACCTGTGGGAGGTCGCAGCCACGCACCACGGCGTGGTGACCCTCGCCGACGCTGAGGACGCGGGCGTCCCCTCCGTCGAGGTCCGAAAGCTGTCCGGGCGCGGGGCCCTCCTCGCCCACGGGCAGGGCGTCTACACGCACCGAGACGTTCCCACCACACCACTCACTCAGCCGGCGACGGCCGTTGCACTAGCTGGTCCGGGCGCCTTCCTTCAACGAGAGTCGGTCTTCGCTCTGTTCGATCTTGGGCAGTTCAACCCACCTCACATCCGTGTGGGGACGCGACGTCGAGTCCGTCGCAGGCTCCCTCCCTGGCTAGAGCTGGAGAACCGTGCCGACATTGCCGACGCCGACCTCACGGTGCATGCAGGAATTGCGACAACGACCCTCCAGCGAGCCTTCCAGGACATGCGCGGTCGGATACCTCCTCACCGCTGGGAATCCCTCCTCGCTGAGGCTTCGCGTCGAGAGCTGATGGAGACGCACGAACCCTCTGAGGATAGGCGCTGACAAGGTGAACGTCCCTCCACCCCTCACCGTGACGCAACTCAACGCCCGGCTCGAGCAAGCCGCAGCACAGTGGGGCATTCCGGTCGCGCGGGCCCGGGTGATGCTGTGCACGCTGGTCGTGTCCCAGATGCTGCCGGACGCTGTGGCAGTCAAGGGTGGGATGGGCGTCAAGCTCCGCTTCGGGGAGCGAGGCACCCGCGCTACCTCCGACCTCGACGTCTCCACGCGCGCCCGCGGCGAGGATTTCGAAACGGCCTTCCGCTCCCGGCTAGCCACGGGATGGGGAACCGTCCCGCCCTCGAAAGGGGAGCTGCGCCGCGACGCGGAGGCCCCTCGCCGCGTCGCATTCACCGCCACGATGAGGACCGTCTGGGCTCACGACCCGGGGCTCACCCGCCCGGAATACGTCATGCACCCCTACCGGGTCTCGATCGCCTTCCTTGGCACCCCGTGGGGAGCACTCGACGTTGAGGTATCCGATCCCGAGGTCACGTCGTACGCACCCGCGATCAGTGAGATTGACGGCGATCTGATGCGGTTCGGAGCGATCTTCGGGTTTGGCGAGCTACATCCGGTCGCATTGGTCGACCTCGAGTATCAGATCGCCCAGAAACTCCACGCCGTCACCGATCCCGCCTATGAGCGGGCCCACGATCTCGTCGACCTGCAACTGCTCTGGAACGCAGACCCAAATCTCACGCGGCTCCGCGAACTGTGTGTCAGCACCTTCACGTGGCGTCGAGAACCTCCATGGCCGCCACTCCCGCTCCGCGCCATGGATGGCTGGGAACTCGCTTACGCGGACGCTCGGGCCGAGACGGAAGTCGACGGATACTCCCCCGTGCTGCCCACCATCTCCACGGCACGTGGATGGCTCAGCGAGCGCCTGAGGTCGCTGTCGGACGCGCCTCCGCTGTGACCGAAGCCCGGATCAGACGCGACGCAGGGTGAACCGCGTCGCGATGGGCTGGCGCTGACCTCCGACGTGGACGACCTCGTCGCCGTCGACGGTGAGCTGGGTGGCGTGGTGGGCCAGCGCGGCCTTCACCCGGTCGAGCAGCGCGGTGGCGTCGACGTGCTCGCCGGGGGCGTCCGAGTGGGAGGCCACCTCCCAGAACGGGATACCCAGGAGCCTGGACGCCTCGGTCACCGGGGTGTGGAGCGCGATGTGGTCGGGGTGCCCGTAGCCGCCGTGGTCGTCGTAGCTGACCAGCGCGTCGGCGCCTTGGTCGGTCGCGTAGGCGGCGATGTCGTGGGCGATCTCGGCGGGTTCGGCGCGGCTCAGGGCGTCCGGTCCGGCGTCGGGGCCCGGCCCGGCGAGGGTTTCTGCGTCGTCCAGCCAGACCATGCCGGAGTCGGTGTAGCGGCGCGGCGCCCGCCCTGCGGCCCGGGCGCCTGCGTCCCCGAGGAAGGCGCCGTGGCGCACCCCCAGCGTCCGCGCCGCCTCCTGGACCTCCGCGACCCGGTGCCGCGCCAGCGCCTCGGCCTGTTCCGCATCCAGCGGGACGCCCGGCACCGCTCCCGGGACGGCGAAACTGCCCGGGACGATCTCGCCCTGCTCGCCCCGCGTCGCGGTGAGGAGGAACACGTCGACGCCGTGCTCAGCGAGGGCGGCGATCAGACCGCCGGTCGCGAGCGTCTCGTCGTCGGGATGCGCGTGCACGAACAGGACGCGGCGAGCGCCCCCCAGCAGTTCCGGGCTCATGGCGTCCCACCCTAGGCCCACCGATCCCCCGGTGACTGAGCCCACCGCGCCGAGGACTGAGCTTCCACCCGCCGAGGACTGCGGCAAAGCCCGCCGAAGACTGGGGTTGTGGCCGCCGAGGACTGCGGTTTCCGACGCCGAGGACTGGGCTTGTGCTGTTCGACGACTGAAGCTCAGCCCCTGAGGGCTCCCGAGAAGACCTGGACGCCTCCCGCAGCTCGCGGTGCTGCGTCCGGCGGGCCTAGGACCGTCGCAGGACGCCACGGCCGCGCGCCGCGCTCGTGAATCCATCACCCGCAGGAACGTCCGGCAGGCGCCTCGGGCTGGGGCGTTGAGTCCTTGACGGACGCAGCCTCAGTCCTGGAGGGGTGGAAGCTCAGTCCTCGGCAAAGCGGGGCGAAGTCCTCGACGTCGGGAGCCTCAGTCCTCGGCGGACGCAGCCTCAGTCCTCGACGGACGCAGCCTCAGTCC
>NZ_DAIOIA010000173.1:0-4306 GCF_036744435.1 Propioniciclava sp.
GCCTGCGGGAACCTCCCGCCCTTCTCGCGATTGATCAATGTCTCCGGGCAGTACAACTAGAAGTCCCAATCCTCGTCGGCGGTGTTCACCGCTTTGCCCATCACGTAGCTGGAACCGGATCCGGAGAAGAAATCGTGGTTCTCGTCGGCGTTGGGGGACAGTGCGGAGAGGATGGCGGGGGAGACGTCCGTGGCGGCCTTGGGGAACAGGGCCTCGTACCCGAGGTTCATCAGGGCCTTGTTGGCGTTGTAGCGCAGGAACGCCTTGACGTCCTCGGTGAGGCCGAGCGGGTCGTACAGGTCCTCGGTGTAGGACTCCTCGTTGTCGTACAGCTCGGTGAGCAGGTCGAACGTGTAGTCCTTCAGCTCGTCGCGGCGCTCCTGGGACGCCTCGGCGAGCGCCCGCTGGTACTTGTAGCCGATGTAGTAGCCGTGGACGGCCTCGTCGCGGATGATCAGCCGGATCAGGTCGGCGGTGTTGGTGAGCTTGGCGCGGCTCGACCAATGCATCGGGGCGTAGAAGCCGGAGTAGAACAGGAACGACTCCAGCATGGTGGAGGCGACCTTCCGCTTCTCCGCATCCTCGCCGTAGTAGTAGTCGAGCACGATCTTCGCCTTGGTCTGCAGGTGCTCGTTCTCCTCGCTCCATCGGAACGCCTCGTCGATCTCGGCGGTGGAGATCAGCGTGGAGAAGATGGAGGAGTAGCTCTTGGCGTGCACCGACTCCATGAACGCGATGTTGGTGTAGACCGCCTCCTCGTGCGGGGTGCGGGCGTCGGGGATCAGCGACACCGCGCCGACCGTGCCCTGGATGGTGTCCAGCATCGTCAGCCCGGTGAACACACGGGTCGTCATGAGTTGCTCGGCGGGCAGCAGGGTCCGCCAGGAGGGGATGTCGTTGGACAGCGGCACCTTCTCGGGCAGCCAGAAGTTGCCGGTGAGGCGATCCCACACCTCCAGGTCCAGGTCGTCTTCGAGGCGGTTCCAGTTGATGGCCTGGACGCCGCGCAGCAGGGTTAGTTTCTTCGTCATCGTCGTCTCTCAATCAAGAAGTGGTGGGAGGGGCGGTCAGAGCATGCAGCTCACGCAGCCGTCGACTTCGGTTCCCGCCAGCGCCAACTGCCGCAGCCGGATGTAGTACAGCGACTTGATGCCCCGACGCCACGCGTAGATCTGGGCGCGGTTCACGTCGCGGGTCGTGGCCGAATCGGGGAAGAACAGCGTCAGCGACAACCCCTGGTCGACGTGCTGGGTGGCCGCCGCGTAGGTGTCGATGATCTTCTCCGGGCCGATCTCGTAGGCGTCGGCGTAGTACTCCAGGTTGTCGTTGGTCATGTAAGGCGCCGGGTAGTAGACCCGGCCGATCTTGCCCTCCTTGCGGATCTCGACCTTCGCCACGATGGGGTGGATCGAGCTCGTGGAGTGATTGATGTAGCTGATCGACCCGGTCGGCGGGATCGCCTGGAGGTTCTGGTTGTACAGCCCGAACTGGGCGACGTCCGCGGCCAGCGCACGCCAGTCCTCGGGGGTGGGCAGGGTGAGGCCCGCCTGTGCGAGCAGTTCCGCGACCCGCGGCGTCGCCGGGGTCCACTCGCCCTCGATGTAGCGGGTGAAGTAGGCCCCCGAGGCGTAGTCGGAGCGTTCGAACCCGTCGAAGCGGACGCCGCGCTCGGCCGCGATCCGGCAGGACGCCCGTAGCGCGTGGAAGGTCACCGTGTAGAAGTACAGGTTGGTGAAGTCGATGCCCTCGGCCGACCCGTAGTGGATGGACTCGCGGGCCAGGTAGCCATGGAGGTTCATCTGCCCCAGCCCGATGGCGTGGCTGAGCGCGTTGCCGTGCTCGATGCTGGGCACGCACGAGATGTCGGACTGGTCCGAGACGGCCGTCAGCGCCCGCACCGCCACCTCGACGGTGGTGCCCAGGTCGCCACCGTCCATGGCCTTGGCGATGTTGAGCGAGCCCAGATTGCAGGAGATGTCCTTGCCGATCTGGTCATAACCCAGATCGGGGCGGTAGGTGGACGCCGAGGACACCTGCAGGATTTCCGAGCACAGGTTCGACATGGTGACCCGCCCGTCGATCGGGTTGGCGCGGTTCACCGTGTCCTCGAAGACGAGGTAGGGGTAGCCGGACTCGAACTGGATCTCGGCCAGGGTCTGGAAGAACCGGCGCGCATTGATCTTGGTCTTGTGGATCCGGCCGTCATCGACCATGTCGCGATAGTGCTCCGAGATCGACACCTCGGTGAACGGCATCCCGTAGACGCGCTCGACGTCGTAGGGGCTGAACAGGTACATGTCCTCGTCGTCGCGGGCCAACTGGAAGGTGATGTCGGGGATCACCACGCCCAGCGACAGCGTCTTGATCCGGATCTTCTCATCGGCGTTCTCCCGCTTGGTGTCGAGGAACGCCAGGATGTCGGGGTGGTGGGCGTGCAGATACACCGCCCCCGCGCCCTGACGCGCGCCGAGCTGGTTGGCGTAGGAGAAGGAGTCCTCCAGCAGCTTCATCACCGGGATCACGCCCGAGGACTGGTTCTGGATCCGCTTGATCGGTGCGCCCGCCTCGCGCAGGTTCGTCAGCGACAACGCGACTCCGCCGCCGCGCTTGGAGAGCTGCAGCGAGGAGTTGATCGCCCGCGCGATGGACTCCATGTTGTCCTCGACCCGCAGCAGGAAGCAGGAGACGAGTTCGCCGCGCTGGGCCTTGCCCGCGTTGAGGAAGGTGGGGGTGGCGGGCTGGAAGCGTCCGGCCATGATCTCGTCGGCGATCTGCTCGGCCAGCCGCTCATCGCCCGCCGCGAGCGTCAACGCGACCAGGCACACCCGGTCCTCGAACCGCTCCAGGTAGCGGGTCCCGTCGAACGTCTTCAGCGTGTAGGACGTGTAGTACTTGAACGCCCCCATGAAGGTCGGGAACCGGAACTTCACGGCGTAGGCGCGCTTGAACAGCGCCTTGATGAATGCGAAGTCGTAGCGCTCCAGGACGGCCGCCTCGTAGTAGCCCTCCTCCAACAGGTAGTCGAGCTTCTCCTTCAGCGAATGGAAGAAGACGGTGTTCTGGTTGACGTGCTGCAGGAAGTACTCCCGCGCGGCGCCTCGGTCGGCGTCGAACTGGATCCGGCCCTCATCGTCGTACAGGTTCAGCAGCGCGTTCAGCGCGTGGTAGTCGAGGCGAGCGCCGGGCTGTTCGAGGCCGGTGTCGGTGAGCAGAGTCGTTGCCATGAGGAGGTCAGCCCTTCGCGGACCCGCCCGACGTCGTCGGGGGTGCCCATCAGTTCGAATCGGTACAAGAGGGGGACGCCGCACTTGGCGGCGACGATGTCGCCCGCCAGCCCGTAGGCCGTCCCGAAGTTGGTGTTGCCGCCGGTGATCACCCCGCGGATGCCGGCCCGGTTGCCCGGATCGTTGAGGAACGCAATGACCTGCTTGGGGACCGCGCCGCGATCGTTGCCGCCCCCATAGGTCGGGACGACCAGGACGTAGGGGTGTCCGACGCGCAGCGGTGGTTCCGAGGGACGCAGCGGGATCCGGGACGCGTCCAGGCCGAGCTTGGCGACGAACCGGTGCGTGTTGCCGGAGGCGGAGGAGAAGTACACCAGCCGCACGCCATCTCCTGACTCGGCCCCGGGCCTGCCCGAGATCACCACGTCCTCAGGCGGCGCGCAGCGCGGTCGCCTTGATGAGATCGGGCCGGAAACCGGACCAATGCTCGTCGTCGACCATCACGACGGGGGCCTGCTGGTAGCCGAGCGCCTTCACCTGGTCGAGGGCGTCCGCGTCGGTGCTGAGGTCGACGACGTCGTAGTCGAGGCCGAGCTTGTCCAGCGCCTTGTAGGTGGCGGTGCACTGCACGCAGGAGGGCTGGGAGTAGATGGTGATGGTCATGTGGTTCGTCCTATCCGTCGAAGAAGAACAGCGACGTGGACGAGGCGACCGGACGCGGGTGCAACCCCGTGCGGCACGCAGCCCTCCCACGAGGCTGAGCAAACCGGCACCCGGGGCGTCCGCGAGAACGGAGTCCGGGTGGCAGAGGCAGGTCTTCGGACTCGTGGGCGGGGCCGGTGCCGAGGCGTCGACCGTGACCTACTGGCCATCGCTTCCCAGGTGGCAACCCAGTGCTGATGATGGCGTTCGTTCCCACATACCGCTGCGGGGCAGTTCCGGATTCGCACCGGATTCCCTCTTGCGACGACCCACCTGGCTGGCGGGCCGAACCACTACGTCGACCACTATATACAGAAACTCCGGGCGGCGCGATCCACTACATATGGTGTTTCGTGGGCGCTACGAGGCCGCCTCACTCC
>NZ_DAIOIA010000174.1:0-4274 GCF_036744435.1 Propioniciclava sp.
AGTAGCGCCCTCAGCTTAAGAGGGCCCACCGTCCGAAATCTCTAGGCCGCCCAGGGGCCCTGCGGTCGGCTGCCGGTCCTGCTCGGTGTCGGTTCTTTCCCCTGCCGGTGTTTGCTCGTCGGCGTGGCTGGGGGACTGCCGAAGGCGTAGTCGGCGTTGTTGCCTCCCAGTTTCCGTCCGCCGTCCTTCGTCGCTTCTTGGGTCGTCCGGCGGTTCCTTGATCGTCGGTCGTCTGTTGCCGGCCAGCCTCGGTCAGCCGCCCGTGCGGCGTTGTCGGTGGGTCTGCTTGTCGGGTGCTGGTCGTGTTCGGTGCGGGTGGTTGAGGCCGCCCGGTCAGCTGCCCGTGTCTGTCTGGGCTGGCGCGGTGTTTTCGGACAGCGGAGTTGATTGGTTTCTCTTACGCTGCCAGTGCTGGCTGCTGGTAACTGTAGTGGACCTCGTTGGGCCTGCGGTAGCCGAGGGCGGAGTGCCGGCGGCGGCTGTTGTAGAACCCCTCGATGTAGGCGATGACGTCACGTCTGGCACGTTCTTTCGTCGCGTAGACGGTGCGGTGGACCCGCTCGTTCTTCAACGCGGAGAAGAACGATTCGGCCATCGCGTTATCCCAGCATTATCCGGCTAATCGGCGCTGGGTTTGGGTTTGACCGGGTAACGCGGTCAGTCGCGGGTGAGTCGGCGGAGTTGTGCGTCGTGCTGCCGGACGGTGTCGGCGAGGGTCTGGACGGCCTGGCGGAGCGTGGTGAGTTCGTCGGTAATCGCGGTGATGCCGCTGTCCGGAGCGGTCTGCCGGTGGTGCTCGATCACTGCGCGCAGTTCCGGGTTACGGTAGATCGTGGACCGGGAGATGCCCGCGTGCTCGGCGACCGCGGCGATCGTGATCGGTTGGCCGTCCCGGGCGAGCTCGGTGCAGGCTCGTTCGATCTGGTTCAGCGTGGGGTTGGTCATCCGGTCTGCGTCTCCGTGTCGGCGATGAGCGCGTCGAGGCGGGCGATGAGCTTGTGGTGGCGTTCGGCCTCGTCGATCCATCCTCGCTGTTCCGCGTCGCGAGCGAGGGCGTCGGCGTCAACGCGTTGCGCGGCGAGGATCGGGAACGAGGAGGGCTCGGATCGGTAGGACGGGCAGTGTTCGCAGATGTTCGCGTAGGAGCATGCGCCCTGGGCGGGGGCGCGGAGGCAGAACCCGCCGGCCATCCGGGACTTCAGCAGCGGGGTGTCTTTCCAGTCGCGGCCGCCGGTGATGACCGTGAGTGGCAGCTGGGTGCGCCCGGCCATGTCTCCCGCCGCTGCGATGGGTGTGTTCTGTTTCGCGAGGTCGAGGGCGCGTTCGTATTCGACGCGGACGGTCTGGTCGAACAGACGCCCGTAGCGAAGGCTCATCTCGGCGGACTGGTGCCCCAGGAGCGCCATGAGTGCTTGCAGGGAGACGCCGGCGTTGACCAGCGCGGTCGCGTAGGTGTGTCGTAGCTGGTGGGAGGTAACGTGCCCGAGACCTGCAACCTCGGTGGCGTGGTCGAGCTCGTGGCGGACGCACTGTTGCGAGAGCCGGCGGCCGAGGTAGGTGAACAGGAACTGCGCCGGGCGCCGGTAGCGGGGGTGCGGGAGCGGGCGGCCATGGGAGCGGATCTGGGTGACCCGGTCGATCACGTCCAGGGTCTCGGGGTCGAGGGGGACCATGCGTTCGGTGGCGAGCTTGCCGAGCGGGACTTTCAACCAGGCCCCGTTCCCGTCGAGCTCGTGGACGCAGTCCAGCTCGAGATCGAGCAGCTCTCCGATCCGCAGCCCGCAGGCGCGTTGCAACCGCAGCGCCAGAGCGGCCAACTCGTTCTCGGGATGCTCGGTCAACGCCGCGGTGAGCCGCCGGTCAGCATCGATCGGGAGGTAGCGGGGCAACACTTGCGGGAGCTTGGGGATGTCGTCACGGAACAGCACTTTCCGAGGTGGTGCGGCGTCCCATCCCCATTCGGTGATGTCGCGGAGGAACGTCGCGACCGCGACGACCCGCCGGTTGCGGTCGCCGATGCTGATCGGGGCGCCGTCCTTGTCGCTGACCGCGTCGACCAGCGACGCGAGGAACGGTTCGACGTGACGTCGCCGATCCAGATCCCTCACCGACGTCAACGCCGGGTCGGTTTCGGTGAGGAAGACACCGAAGTGCTTGAGCCGGGTCGCCATCGCCGACACCGTCTTGCGGTCGCAGGTTGCCCGTTTGCGTTCCAGATACCCGACAAGCTCTGCTCGCAACGAAGCAGTGACCTCGGCGAGTCGCTCTTCGTAAGGGATCGGACCGCCGATGCGGGGCGGGGAATCGAGGACACCCAGGTGGAACAGCACCATGTGCGCCATGCTGATCGCTGAGAAGTAGTGGCGATGTGAGATCCCCGTCGCGTGCTCGCGTTCCTGGCAGGCCACGGCGAACTCCTGCAGGTCGTCGACGGTGAGGTGTCGCATCGGCTTCCCGGTCTGGATCAGCAACCGGATCGGGGCCTGGGAGCCGGTCGCGAGTCTGGTCCGGGCGGTGAACCCGAGCTGTTCTGCCTCGTCGAGGAACCCGTCGATCTCGGCGCGCAGCGGGCTGGTCTGGATCTCCCGCCAGAGCGGGGACAGCTTCCGCGACAGCAGGTAGTCGTATCCCGGTCGGAGGCCGCCGTGGAGCATGAGGAACGTGATCACCGGTCGCGTCGCCGACCCTGCCGACAGCCGCTCCGCCAGCGGCGCTGCGGCCCAGTCCTGAGGGTCGGGCCAGGCTTCAAAGAACCGTCGCGCCGCCCATTCGTACGACTTGTTGCCGCGGCCGGTCGCGGTCAGGTGACGCAGATACGCATCCCGGAGGTCATCGCCTCGCAGGGATGTGATGGCGGCGTCACCGCTGCTGGGAGCGGATGCGTTCGCGTGCCGCATCGAACTCTGCCTTCACGTGAGCCGGGGCGAGGTGGACGTAGCGGGCGGTGGTATCGACATGCGCGTGTCCGAGAAGCGCCTGCATCACCGCAAGATCGACGCCGGCTTCGGCCAGCACAGTCCCGAACGTGTGCCGCAGCGCGTGCGGGTGCCCGCCGGTCACCCCAGTCAGGCCGCGGTGGTAGCGGAACACCGTCCGCAGCCCCGCCGCGGTCAACGGGCCACCCCGGTTCGGGCCCTTCGCAACCAGGAACAGCGTCTCGGAGTCCGACTCGGGCCGTTCAGCGAGGAGGTAGACATCGATCACCGACGCGACGTCCGGGTCGAGCGGGACACGCCGCTGCTTCGCACCCTTCCCGGTGACTGTGACCCAACGGCCGCCGATATCGACGTCCTTCACGTGGAGGCCGAGGACTTCCATCGACCTGAGTCCGCACCACAGCATCAGCCCCGCAATCGCCCGATCCCGCCACGTCCGCAGACTCCCCACCAGCGTCGCCGCATCCTGCGGCGACAACGCGACCGGCAGACGGCGCGGCTCCCGCAACCTCAACGCCGACCGCGAAACTGGGCGGCGGACTGTGTGAGCGAGCATGCCGGAGCTTTCCCCGCTGGTTCGCCAGCGCGCTTCTCTGCCGCGTGGGACCGGGTTGCGTCTGGCGGGGTCACGCAACCCCGCGTACGTGAACAGGCCCGAGATCGCCGCGAGCCGCCGGTTGATCGTCGTCGCCGCATAACGATCCAGCGGGCGGCCGTCCATCCCGACGACGTTCGGCCCCGGCCTTCCCGGCAGCGTCGCTTCACGGCATGCCCGCAGAAACCCCAGGAGGTTGTCGGTCGTGACCTCTTCGAGCGATCGGTCCTGGCCCGCGAGCCAGCGGCATAATGCGAGCAGGTCATACCCGTACGACCTCACAGTCGCGGGCGAATAGTTCCGATCCAGCAGATGCGCGAGGTACTCGTCCACCAACCCGAACCGCGCGGCGTGCTCGCCAGCGAGCACCCACTCGCGATCACGCTGCTCGAGCCACAGGACTTCCTTGTCCGTCATGCGACACATGTTGCACCCGTGCGTCAGACCTGCGCGGAACGCGCAGCGCGTCGGCGTGTCGCCACCAGGGATCGCGAGTCGAATAGCCGGTTAAGAGGGAGGCCCCCACGCGGCCCATTGAGCCACGTAGCCCGTGACGTTTCAGGGCCTTCAGGAAGCGTCTGGAGCGGAATTGAGAGCCGCGGTCCGAGTGCACGATCACTCCGGTGGGCCGGCCTCGGTGGGCCACTGCCATCTCGAGCGCGTTGACGGCGATGCGGGCCTTCATCCTGGTGTCGATCGAGTAGCCCACGATCCGGTTGGAGAACACGTCCTTGATCGCACAC
>NZ_DAIOIA010000175.1:0-4216 GCF_036744435.1 Propioniciclava sp.
CCTCATCGACGGGCTGGCCGGCCTGGGAGGGCGCGCGGGGCTTCCGGACGCCGCCGCCGCCGTGGCGCGGGCCGCCGCGCAGGCCCGGGTGCCCGTCGTCTCCGTGGACCTTCCCTCCGGCCTGGTGGCCGACGCGGTGATCGCGCACGACAGCTTCGCCGCGGAGGTGACGGTGACCTTCATCGGGCGCAAGCTCGCGCAGGTGGCACAGCCCGCCGCTTCGGCCTGCGGTCGGGTCACCCTGGTCGACATCGGCGTCCCCGTCACCGTGACGGACGTCTGGCGGATCACCGAGGAGGACGTGCGCTCCTGGTACCCGTGGCCCGGTCCGCGCAGCGACAAGTATTCCCGGGGGGTCGTCGGGCTGGACACCGGCTCCCCGGCGTACCCGGGGGCCGCACTCCTCGGCGTCGACGGCGCCCTGCACACCGGGGCCGGGATGGTCCGCTACGCCGGACCCGCCCGCGAGCGGGTGCTGGCCACCTTCCCGAGCGTGGTCGCCCCCTTGGATCCGCAGGCTCCTGGCCGCGTCCAGGCGTGGGTGTGCGGCTCGGGGTGGCCCGGCCCCGATCCGGACCGTCTGGCGCGACGGCTGCGCGACGGCGTCCCCACCGTGGTCGACGCCGGGGCGCTGACCGATCTCCCCGACCGGCTGCCGCCGGGTTGCCTCCTCACCCCGCACGCCGGGGAGTTGGCGCGCCTGCTGGATGTGCAACGCAGCGCCGTGGAGGAGGATCCGGTGCATCATGCGCGCGAGGCCGCGCGGCGGACCGGGGCGACGGTGCTGCTGAAGGGGGCCACGCAATACTGCGTCCGGCCCGATGGTGCCGTCATGCTCGCCGAACCGGGGCCGGCGTGGAGCGCCACCGCCGGATCCGGCGACACCCTGGCCGGGATCGCTGGCGCTCTGCTGGCCGCGGGGCTGGACGCCTGGCGGGCGGGGGCGGTCGCCGCCTCCCTGCAGGCCCGCGCGGCTGCCATTCTGCCGGGACCGCGGACCCCCTCCGAGGTCGCCTCGCACGGGCTTCCGGACGCCATCATCGCGCTGCGCGCACCGGACTAGGGTGAACGGGTGACCGAAGACCTTCTCGCCCGACTCGTTGCCGGCATCGACGCCGCCCTACCGGAAGCGGCGTCCCTGCGCCGCGCGATCCATGCCGACCCGCACCTGGGGGGCGACGAGGCGGACACCCGCGATGCCGTCACCGCGGCCACGCCCTGGATCGACTGGCTTCCGGTCGCGGAGACCGGCGCCTTCGGCCGACTCGGCCCGGCGGGCCCGGCGGTCGGGCTGCGCGCCGAACTGGACGCCCTGCCCATCACCGAGGCGACCGGGGTCGAGTGGGCGTCCCAGCGCCGGGGGATCATGCACGCCTGTGGCCACGACGTGCACATCGCCGGCTTGTGGGCGCTGCTGGCCGCCATCCAGGATGCCGACGCGCCCCTGCCGGTGGGCCTGGTACCGATCCTCCAGCCGCGCGAGGAGTGCAATCCGCCGGGGGCCAGCGACGTGGTCGCGTCCGGGATGCTGGAGGACGAGGACGTCGCCGCCATGGTGGGTGTCCACGTGCAGCCCGCCGTGGAGCGGGGCGTGGTGTCGACGGGGGCAGGTCCGGTGAACGCCGCCTTCGACACCTTCCAGATCACCGTGACGGGCCGGGGCGGCCACGGCGCCTACCCGCATCTGGCCGTGGATCCGATCACGACGCTGGCGACGATCATCGCCGCTCTCCCCGAGGCCGAGGCTCGCGTGGTCAACCCGATCCACCCCAGTGTGGTGTCGGTGGGCACCATCCGGGGCGGCACCGCCGACAACGTCATCTCCGAGACGGCGACCTGCACGGGGACCATGCGCACGTTCCACGAGGCGGACCGGTCGGCCCTGCAGGGGGCGATGACGCGCCTGGCCGAGGGACTCTCCCTCGCCCGCGGGGCATCGGCAAGCGTCACGTTCCACCGGGGCGGCCCGGCGCTGGTCAACAGCGAACCGCTCGTCGAGCGGACCGACGCGGCCCTCACCGCCCTGGGAATCCCGGTCGCCCCAGAACCGTTCCGCTCCTGCGGCTCGGACGACTTCTCCGAGTACGGCGATTCGGTCCCTTCTCTGATGAGCTTCATCGGAACGGGTCCGGTCGAGGGCGTCGGCCTCCATCACGCGAAATTCCTGCCCGGCCGCGATGCCTTGCGGCTGTGCGCGGTGACGTATGCCGCCGGGTACGTCGCGGCCGCGGATTTCGTCGCGCGGTAAGGCCTTTCCAGGGATTTCGCGCCCAGCCCCAGGAACAGCGGCACCCCCGCACTCTCCCTGGTCGGACCAGAGTCGAGAACGGCTTCGCAAAAACAACGCTTCCCCTTGTCACCCGCCAGGGGGGTTGCCTCCCCGTTGCCCAACATGCACGAGGGCACTACCATCCCTACAAGCGTCACATCCTGCCCCTCGGAAAATTCCACGATACGGCCCTCTCGCAATCAGGACCGTATTGCTGTGTCCCTCCGTAGCCGGGCTCGATGGTCGCCCCAGGCGGAGTGCCTGTGGGCGGGCGCGGGAAACATGGGGGAAATGGATGACAACTCGCATGGCGCCGGAGGACCGCCATCATGGCGGGGGTGACCTTGCGTCCGCGTTCGTGACGATCAAGAACGGGCGGACGCAGGCGCCAGCGCGCGCGAGCGGATACGCGAGCGAGGCTCGTCGCTCGCCGCGGACCTCCCCCGTCCTGGAGCGGCGGCGCCGTTGGGAGCGCCGATACCGGTTGAACCTGTGGGTCTCGGACGCCCTCATCGTGATCGCCTTCTGCGTGCTCTCGACGGTGCTGCGGCTGCAGTTGCTCGACCCCACCTTGATCGCCGAGGATCCGGGCATCATCGCCCGGATCCCGCTGATCACCTCCCTGGGCTGGCTGGTGGCCCTGAGCGCCTTCGGTACGCGCGATTCGGAGTTGTTCGGCAGCGGCGTCACCGAGTACACGAGGGTCGCCCAGGCCACGGGGTTCGCGTTCGGGTTGCTCGCGATCGCCTTCATCGTCTTCCAGTGGCCGGGACTGCGCACCCAACTCCTGATCTCCCTGCCCTTCGGCCTTCTGGTGCTGTTGGCCACCCGTTGGCTGTGGCGCCGCTGGCTGCTGCGGCGTCGCAAGTTCGGTGAGTACGTCTCCCGTGCGTTCGTGGTCGGCGCCCACGACGAGGTGGCGTTCGTGCTGCGACGGCTCGGCCCGACGTGGGCGCTGGGCTACCAAGTGGTCGGAGCCAGCCTGTCCGATCGCTCGGTGGCAGCCATCGCGGTGGACGGCCAGGCCTACCCCGTCGTCGGTTCGATCCACGACGCGGCCGCCACGGCGCACCGGTTGGGGGCCGACGCGATCATCGTGGCCAGCCAGCCCGACGAGGACCCCGACTTCGTTCAGCGGCTCAGCCAGCAGATGGTCGGCACCGCGGCGGAACTCGTCATCGGCGGTCGGCTGGCCGACGTCGCCGGTCCGCGGATATCGCTGCGTCCCCTCGAGGGACTACCGCTCATCCAGGTCAAGATCCCGACCTTCGAGGGCGGCGCCCACGTCGTCAAGCGGGCCTTCGATCTCGTGGTGTCTTCGTTGGCGCTGCTTCTCATCGCGCCCGTCTCCCTCGTGATGGCCCTCGCCATCAAGATCAGCGACGGTGGCCCGGTGTTCTACCGGCAAAAGCGCGTGGGCCGCGACGGCCGCGAGTTCGACATGTTGAAGTTCCGCTCGATGCGCGTCGGGGCGGACGCCGAGCGGGCCCTCTTGCAGGCGCAGAACGACGGATCGGGACCGCTGTTCAAGATGCGCGACGATCCCCGCGTCACGCGGTTGGGGAGGGCGTTGCGCAAGCACTCCCTCGACGAACTACCCCAGTTCTGGAACGTCTTCGTCGGGGACATGAGCGTGGTCGGCCCCCGCCCCCCGCTGCCCAGCGAGGTCACCACCTACGACGGCCGCGTCTACCGCCGGCTCTACATCAAGCCGGGGATCACCGGCCCGTGGCAGGTGGGCGGCCGCAGCAACCTGTCGTGGGACGAGAGCGTGCGCCTCGACCTCCACTACGTCGAGAACTGGTCCCTGCTCGACGACCTGCGGATCATGTGGCGGACCGTTGGCGTCATGCTCAAGCCCGAGGGAGCGTACTGATCGATGGTGCTCAAGGACAGGTCCGCGTGGACCGGCACCCCGCGATCGGCGACCGACAGCGACCAGACGGC
>NZ_DAIOIA010000176.1:0-4106 GCF_036744435.1 Propioniciclava sp.
CCTGGTGATCGTCGCCGAGTCGATCCTGGTCCTGCACGGGCTCGCAGCCATGTGGACCATCCTCGTCGGCTACCGGGACCGCCGGGACTGGACCTACTACGCCACCCGGGCGGCGCTGTACGACCCGGACGACGCGGTGATCCGGGGCAACCTGGCCGACCCTCGGCTGTGGCCGTTGCGGATCCGCGGGCGCGTGGTCGACGTCGACATCCTCATCACCGTGTACGGGGAGCCGGTGGAGGTGGTCCGGCGGACGGCGGAGGCGGCCGTCGCGGTCCGCGGGCGGCATTGGACGTGGATCCTCGATGATGGACGCTCCGACGAGGTGCAGGCACTCGCCAAGGAACTGGGCTGCCGCTACGTGCGACGGCTCAGTGGTGGCGGGGCGAAGGCGGGAAACCTGAACCATGCCCTGAGCGTCGCCAAGGGTGAGTTCTTCCTGATCCTCGACGCGGACTTCGTGCCGCTCCCCGGCATCCTGGAACAGGCGCTGCCCTTCTTCGAGGACGCCACCGTCGCCTTCGTGCAGACCCCCCAGACGTACGGCAATCTGCACAACTTCATCGCCCGCGGTGCTGGCTACATGCAGTCGATGTTCTACCGATTCGTGCAGCCGGGCCGCAACGCCTTCAACGCCGCCTTCTGCGTCGGCACCAACGTCGTGTTCCGCCGGGCCGCCGTCGACGACATCGGCGGCATCTACACCGATTCCAAGAGCGAAGACGTCTGGACGTCGATGATCCTCCACGGACGCGGCTGGCGCAGCGTGTTCCTGCCCGAGACCCTCGCCATCGGCGACGCGCCCGACACCATCGAGGGCTATTCCAAACAGCAGCTGCGGTGGGCCACCGGAGGGTTCGAGATCCTGTTCACCAGCAACCCGCTGCTCACCCGGCGCAAGCTCTCACTCGATCAGCGCCTGATGTACTTCGTCACCGCCACCCACTACCTGACCGGCATCGCCCCGGGACTGCTGCTGTTCGTGCCCGCGCTGGAGATCTTCTTCGACCTGCGCCCCGTCTCCCTCAGCATCGGGATCGGGCAGTGGTTCCTCGCCTACGCAGGCTTCTATGTGCTCCAGATCGTGCTGGCCTTCTTCACGCTGGGATCGTTCCGCTGGGAGGTCCTCACGCTGGCCAGTGCCTCCTTCCCCATCTACTTCAAGGCGTTGGGCAACGTCCTCATCGGCCGGGATCAGGCGTGGAGCGTGACGGGCGCCGCCAAGCAGGCCGCCTCACCGTTCAACTTCATCATCCCGCAGGTGCTCACGTTCGTCCTCCTGGCGGCCACCACGGCCGTCGGCGTGTGGCGCGACATGCTGAACTCCCAACTCACGATCGCCACCGTCTGGTGCGGGCTGAACACCTTCGTGCTCGGGGTCTTCCTCGTCGTCGCGTTCGTCGAGCGCCACGTTCAGCAGCACGGAGGAGCCGACGTGCAGGCGCTGGACGCCAAGTCCCTGGCGCTGGGGGAGATCCTGGCCGCACCCGAACCCCGCACCACCCCGCAGACCCTCGTGCTCGCCCAGGTGCAGGCCGACGCCGAGGCGTCCCCCGCGCTGAGGGCGGCGCCATGAGCATCCGCATCACACGTCAGGAGGAACCGTCATGACCTGGGCCAATCGATTCCGTCTCCTGGGCGGGCTGGTCATCAGCCTGGCCGTGATCTTCGTGCTCGTCGTCGTGTTCAACCAGCGTCAGCACACCATCGCGTCGACGTCGGCGACGATCATCGCCCCGCGCGCAGCGGTGGCGTCCAACTATGGCGGCACCGTCGTTACGTCCTATGTGCGGGTCGGGCAGCCCGTCCAGGTGGGCGACCCCTTGTTCCGGGTCAACAGCATCGCGCTGCAACAGGATCTGGCTCGCGGCGTCACCATCGCCTCCTCCGAGGGGCTGCGGGTGGAACCGGAGACCGGGACGCTGCTCTACCTGGCGACCACGCCCGGCACCATGACGGAGGTCAACGCTCAGGAGGGTAGCTACCTCACCGCGAGCGAACCGCTGGCCATCATCACCGGCGATACCGATCGGATCGTGCAGGCGCAGTTCGTGCTGACCCCGATCCAGTACGGACTGATCGAGCGGGGGGCCGCGGTCACGCTGCGGTTGCCCAACGATTCCAGCGTCAACGGACGGGTCGCGAGCGCGCTGGTCACCACCGTCAACACGGCTGCTGTGGTGACGGTGCGGGTCACCAGCGACGAACTCAACTCCGGCGACCTGAATCTGGTCGCGACCGATGGCGCGCCGGTTCAGGCCGTCGTGCAGTTGCGCGACGAAGGGTTGCTGGCCGGGCCTTCCGACGCGCTGCGGGCTCTCATCCACAAGATCGGGCTGTGAGGTGGTCACCGTGTTGGGACGACGCGAACTTCTGACGCTGGTGGGGGCGGCTGCCGCGGTCACCCTCGTGCCCGGTTGCACGTCGGGTCCGGGCCCGACCCCGAGCGCCCCGCCGACTCCGCGGCCCGCCTCCACCGCCGTGGACGCCGACCGCATCGCCGCTCTGGTGGAGGCCATGCCGAAGCGCTCGGTGGGCGACCTGGCCGCCACGCGGCTCGCCCCCGGGCTGACCCCGCCCACGAACCGCTGGTTCTCCGGTCTGGTGTTCGGCGAGCAGGCCCAGCCGGTCTTCCCACTCCCGTTGGGGTTCGCCCTGGTGGAGGGCGGATTCGAGATGTGGCTGCCCCAAGTCGCCGTCTCGGAGAAGGCGATCATCGGGCAGCGGACCGCCGGGATGACGCTCACCACGGCAGGGGTTTCCTCCGCACTGGTCACCGGATATGACGTCGCCTCTGTCACGATCGAACTTCGGGACGCGGCCGGGGCGGGCGTGCTCGCGCTGAGGCTGACGCAGGGGGTACCAGGGGTGAGCGTGACGGCGCTGCAGGCGGTCTCGGTGGCCGCGCAGGTCCCCTGGACCGGTTCTGGGGTGGCGACGGTCGGCACGACGTCCTTCGGGGTCCGGGGAGGTCAGGTCTCCGGGCAAGACGTCCGGCTGGCCGCCGGCGAGGCGGCGGTCTTCTTCGCGGCGCCGCCCGGGGTCGATCCCGCGACGCTCCGCGAGCGTGCCACCCCGGTCACCGGCACATCGGTCACCTGGGAGAGCGGAGAGGACACGGTCTCGACGTCGCTGAGCTTCGGCACGGCGACCCTGCACGTGGCCATGCCCCATCACGAGGCGGCGATCGTCGACCCGGGGGAGAGCCTGGGGAGCTACCCGAGCGTCTATGGCCCGTTGACGCTGCGGTACGCCGCGACCCTGACGTGGACCGCTCCCCGCTGGCCGGTTGCGCCCGCCCTGGACCTGTCCGGGCTGAGCGAGGCCGACCGGCGCACGATCGCCGACGTGGCTGCGCGCGATCTCGCCGCCACCCGCCCGGCTCCCGCCGACACCTACTTCGGGGGCAAGGCGCTGTATCGGGAGTCGCAACTGCTCAGCATCGCAGGTCAGGTGGGCGTCGACGCGACGAACCAGCGGGCGACGGTCACCGCTGAGATCGAGGCCTGGGCCCAGCCGGGCGCGGCCGACGAGCGCGCCACGCGCTGCTTCGTCTACGACGAGGCCGCCCGGGGCATCGTAGGTTTGGAGTCCTCCTTCGGCTCCGAACTCTTCAACGATCACCACTTCCACTACGGCTACTTCCTGCACGCGGCGGGGACGCTGGCCGTCGACGACCCGGGACTGGCCGAGCGGCTGGCCCCCGTCTTCGATCTTCTGGCCGCAGACATCGCCTCACCGCAGGACTCGGGGCTGTTCCCGGCGCTACGCGGATTCGATGTCTACGCGGGCCATTCGTGGGCCTCCGGGGTGTCCCCGTTCGCCGACGGGAACAACCAGGAGTCCAGTTCCGAGGCCGTCAACGCTTGGGCGGGCCTGATGCTGTGGGCGCGCGCGCGGGGCGACGCGGCACTGGAGGCACAGGCGACGTGGCTGCACGCACTCGAGGCGCAGACCGCGCTGGCCTACTGGCTCCAGCCGGACCTGTCCGCCTTCCCGGGATATACGCACCGCATCGTGGGACTGGGCTGGGGGGCCAAACGCGACTACGCCACCTGGTTCTCCCCGAATCCCGAGGCGTTGTTGATGATCCAGGTCATTCCGGC
>NZ_DAIOIA010000177.1:0-4038 GCF_036744435.1 Propioniciclava sp.
CACGCCTGCCGGGCCACCTGCCGGTCGAACGCCCAGTGCCCCCACGACGACGACGACGCGGGCATGCCGTCCGCGGGCAGCACGCCCAGGAGCCGATAGGCGCCCGGGACGGGCACAGGCACGTGCTGCACCATCGGGTGGGCGCCCCAGAACATGAAGTCCTGCATCAGGGGGCCGGCCCCGCGAACCTGCTCCAGGGTGGGCTCGTGGGGACCGATCCAGTCCAGCACGGCCACGATCAGATCGGCGTTGGCCTCGTCCACGGTGAGCACCTGCAGGGCTCCCCACGCGTCCGCGCCGGTGAGCGGGAAGGCGTACACCTCGCCCGCGCGGGCGGCCCCGCTCACGCGTCGCCCAGATCGCTGGTCAACTCGGCGAAGTCCTCGGTGTAGCCCAGCAGCAGGTGCGGGGTGGTGGCGAGGGTGAGGTGAAGCGCCGCCCATGCCGGGGAGTCGGCGTTCCCGTACAGGTGCTGCAGATCGCTGATCGTGGCGTCGGTCTCGGACGGTGAGGGCGTTGTCGTCCGGGTGAACCACAGGCAGCGTGCGCCGATCCCGCGCAGCGTGTACCCCTGCCGACGCAGCCGCTCGGCGACCGCGTGCGTCGCGAACGGCGTCCAGTCGCCGCTGAAGTAGCCGTTGGGCAGGTTCGCCAGCAGCCCCATCCCCGGGGGCAGGCACTGGGCTATGTGGACCGCGTCCAGGACGACCTCAGGGTGGGCGTTCATCGCGGCCAGGGCCTCGATGTCGTCTGCCTCCCACAGCCACTCTTCCGGCAGATCGGCCCAGGCGAACGCCCTGGCCGGGTCGGCCAGGGCTGCGGCGGTGGCGTGCAGCGCGGCGGACTCGTAGGCGGCCAGCGCGGCGGGGTCACCGTCGGAGGGGTAGTCCAGGCCCGCGTCGAAACCGTGCGCGTCGACGGCGTGGCTTCTGGTGTAGAGGCACTGGTCCGGGTCGTCGAGGGTGACGAACACCTCGCCGTCAGTGCCCTGTTCGGCCTGGAGCCGTGCGACCTGCTCCACGAGGGCAGCGAACGACGCGGGCCGCTCGACGGCGGCGACGGTGAAGTGATCGATGCGGGCGCTCATCGCGGGCCCCCGGTCAGCGGAAATACCATCCGGACAACTCCTTGAAGTGGCGCCCCGACTGCCAACTGCCGTCGCTGGGGCGTGGTTCGTCGGCGTCCGGCGGGGGGACGCCCTGGGCGATGCGACGCACCCACGGCGTCGTCTCGAGTGAGTGCACCCACTGGGGCGCACGCCCGTCGAGGCGAGGGGCGACGCGCAGCGTCACATCCGCCACGCCGGGCTGCGCCTCGTGGACGCCGAGCAGGTACTCGGCATGCGCGTAGGGGCGCTCCCGCTCCCGGACCTCGTGAACGTATGCCGTCACCCAGCGTCCAGGTTCCAGGCGGATCGCCCACACGTCACCCGGGGCGACCGGGCCGGATCCGACCGATGCGGACGCCCGCGGCTGGCGCGGGGTGAGCGCTCGAATGCGGGCCGCGAGACCGCCGTCCAGCGTCTGCTTCTCCGGCGGGGTCGGCGTCGGGCGGGGGCCCTCCAGATCGACGGTGGGCAACCCCAGGTCACCGAACAGTTCCTCGGCGATGCCGGTGCGGATCCCGCCGTCGCCCACATCGGTGTTCCACCACGCCAGCGGGGCTTGGACCTCGACGCGCACGGTGGGGCGCTGGTCGCGTTCCCGATACGTGGTGAAGCGCTCGCTCAGCCCGGGGCGGTCCGGCGGGGCGAGGACGCCGACGAGGGCGAGCGCCTCGAGGACGTCGCGAGCAGCCCAGCGGCCGCGCAGGATGCGGGCCCCGGTGATCGCCTTCGCGGCTGCCGAGTAGCGCGTCGCCACGGGGAGGGAGCGGATGACGGCGAACACGGCGGCAAGCGCCCAGCGGTCGTAGTCGGTGGGCTGCGGGCGTTCGGTGCCGCACCAGTCCAGCGTGGCCGCGTACCCGGTCGGATCACCGTCCAGGGGGGTGCCGCCGGTGAGCCGCAGCGCCCACGAGGTGAGGAGGTGAACCGGTTCGTCCCGATAGCCGCACACCTCGCACACTGTCGGCGAGGCGGCGCTCCATGGGGCGAACGGGTGGGCGGGCATGGCCTCGGCCAGCAGGACGCCGGGGAGCGCGGAGCGCCAGGCGGCGGGGGCCGACCACAACGCGGCGGTGAACGCCGACGCGGCGGAGGTGCGCGTCCACGCCCAGGCGCCCTGGTGCAGCAGGTCGAGCGTCGCAGCATGGTCGAGGTGGCTGGTCGCGGCGGGGTCGAGCCCCGCAGAGGTCAGGGCGTCGGCGAGGGCGCCCAGGGCGGGGTCGGTGGGCGGGGTCCAGGCCCCGGTGAGGTGGTGGGGGCGGTGGCCGGAGGTTTGCAGCAGGCGCCACCGTGCCAGCTGGTCACCCGTGTCGGGGTCGTGACCCGGGGGGATGCGAAACCCGACGCGGTGCGGGTGGGTGTGCGGCATTGCGGCACTGTATCGAGGTGGTGGGTGGTCGGACGAGCGCGGAGACCGAGGCGAGGAATGTTATTATCCGCGTATGAATGCGGATAGGGATACTGTGGGCGATCCTCCCTCCTCGGAGCACGTTGATCTGGCGGTGGAGGTGCTGCGCATCCTCGCCGACACCACCCGGGTCCGCATCGTCCTCGCCCTGCGGGATGCGCCGGAGCTCTCGGTGAGCGCCTTGGCCGAACTCGTGGACAAGAAGCCCTCAGGGGTCTCCCAACACCTGGCCCGGATGCGGATGGCGCGCATCGTCTCGACCCGGCAGCAGGGCACCAGCGTGCTCTACCGGCTGACCGATGAGCACGCGCTCGCCGTCGTGCTGGAGGCCTTCAAGCAGGCCGAGCACGCCGTGGCCAACGGACAGCTCCCGCCCCACCACCACGCGGCGGGCTGAGTCGGCGATGCTCGGCGTCCTGCGGAACCCCGCCTACGCGAAGCTGTTCAGCGCCCAGGTGATCGCCCTGGTGGGAACCGGGCTGCTGACCGTCGCGCTCGGCTTGCTGTCCTTCGACATCGCCGGAGGGGATGCCGGGTTGGTCCTCGGCGTCGCCATGACCGTCAAGATGGTCGCCTACGTGGCCGTGGGCCCCGTCATCGCCGCGCTCACCGCGCGGGTGCCGCGCAAGCCCCTGCTGATCGCCGCGGACCTGATCCGCGCCACCGTGGCGGTGTCGCTGCCGTTCGTCACGGACGCCTGGCAGATCTACCTGCTCATCTTCGTGCTGCAATCCGCCTCGGCGACGTTCACCCCCGCGTTCCAGGCGGTCATCCCCTCGGTGCTGCCGGACGAGGCGCAGTACACCCGCGCCCTGTCGCTGTCCCGGCTCGCCTACGACCTCGAATCGCTGGTCAGTCCCGCGTTGGCGGCCGTCCTGCTCACCGTCGTCAGCTATCACGACCTGTTCGTTGGCACCGTCGCCGGGTTCCTCGCCTCGGCGGCCCTGGTGCTCGCCGTGCGCTTCCCGGCCATCGAGGTGCCGCCCGTGGCCCCCTTCGTCGACCGCCTCACCCAGGGTGTCCGGGTGTTCTGGTCCCGGGCTGAACTCCGCGCCCTGCTGGGGCTCAACCTGGTCGTGGCGGCCACCTCGGCGATGGTGATCGTCAACACGGTCGTCCTCGTGCAGGGGCGCCTCGGGCTGGGCCAATCCGATGCCGCGATCCTGCTGGGCGCCTACGGCGGCGGCTCCATGCTGGTCGCGCTCGGCATGCCGAAGCTCCTGGACGCCCGCCCCGACCGCGGCGTCATGCTCGCCGGGGGTGCCGCGCTGCCGGTGCTGCTCGTCGCAGGCGCCGCGGTGATGGCCTGGGGGAACGGCGCGGCGCAGTGGGGCGGCCTGCTCGCCGTCTGGTTCCTGCTCGGGGCGGCGACCTCCACGGTGCTCACCCCGTCCTCGCGGCTGCTGCGCCGCAACAGCACCGAGCAGAACCGGGCGGCCGTGTTCGCGGCCCAGTTCTCGCTGTCACACGCCTGCTACCTGATCGCCTACCCGCTCGCGGGCACGCTGGGGGCCGTCATCGGACT
>NZ_DAIOIA010000178.1:0-3896 GCF_036744435.1 Propioniciclava sp.
CAGGCTCAGTCCTCGGCGGACGCAGGCTCAGTCCTCGGCGGGCGCAGGCTCAGTCCTCGGCGGGGCGGGGTGGGGTGGTGATCGCTGCGCGGAGGGCGGCCGCAGGAGCCTTGGGGGTGCGGTCCGGCCACGCCAGACCGTTCTGTTCCTGGAGAGTGTCGGTGAGCTGCGTCCAGCAGAACCCGGCCAGCCCCGAGCCCTCCCCCACCGCTCCGGCCAGCGCCCCCACCTGCGCGACCAGCGCGGCTGGGGACGCGACGCCGCCGTAGCCCGCCCAGGCGGTGCCGTCCGCGTTGAGGGAGACGCCGCCGAACTCGCTCAGCAGCACCGGTATCCCCACACCCGACGATTCCCGCGTCCGTGGTCCGCCGGGCTCGGAACCCGGCACCCCGGCGACCACCCGCGATCCGCGGCCCGGTTCGGCCCCACCCGGAGGCGCCAGGACGGCGACCCGCCCACCCGGACGCCAGCGCGTCACCGTCTCGGTCAGCCCGGACCCCGCGAACCGCTCCCGGAGCCGGTTGGCGTCATGGTCGTAGTCGTGGAGGGCGAGCGCGTCCCCGACGACGTGCTCCCACCCGTCGTTGCCGAGAGCCAGCCGGGACGGGTCCAGGGCCTTCGCGAGGGCGTGCAGCGCCACGACGGCATGCCGCTGGGCGACGCTGCCCTCCAGATCGGGCAGCCCCCAGCTCTCGTTGAACGGCACCCAGGCGATCACGCTGGGATGGTTGCGGTCCCGTTCGATCAGGGCGAGCAGGTTGTCGGTGGTGCGCGCGAGGGCGTCGGCCGTGAAGTGGTAGGCGGCGGGAAGGTCGGCCCAGACCATCAGCCCGAGTTCGTCGCAGATGCGCAGGAACCGCGGATCGGCGCTGACTTGATGCATCCGCAACCCGTTGAAGCCGAGGTCCCGGATGAGTTCGGCGTCGGCGCGCAGCGCCGCCTCGCTGGGGGCCGTGAAATGGGTTTCTGGCCAGTAGCCCTGATCGAGCACCAGCCGCTGGAACACGGGCCGCCCGTTGATCAGGACCGAGTCCGGCGTGACGCCCACCGTCCGGACGCCGAAGTAGGACGCGGCGGCATCCACGTCGGCGCCGTCGGCGTCCCGGACGCGGATCTCCACGTCGATCAGTCGGCCACGGCCCGGCTGCCATTGGAGTTCCTCCGGCAGCACCGTGCGTGCCGAGGCGAGGCCGATGCCGAACTCGACGCGCGGCTCGGTCGCCTCGACGGCGACGCGGGCCAGCCGCACCTCGCCCAGCCGGAAGGTGGTCTCGACCGTGAGTCCCGGACGCCAGCCGTCCAGGGTCACGGATCCGCGCACGGTGCCCAGCGCGTCCAAGGGTGTCCAGGATGCCGCGCGCACGTGGGTGGCCGCGACTTCCTCCAGCCAGACGGTGCGCCAGATTCCCGAGGAGCGCCGGTACCAGATGACCGCTGGCTCGGGGGTCCAGGCCTGCTTGCCGCGCGGGATCTCGATGTCACTTGCCGGGTCGGATGCCGCCACGACCAACTCGTGCTCGTCGGCCGTGGCCAACGCGTCCGTGATGTCGAGGGTGAACGGCACGTAGCCGCCCCGATGGTGCCCGGCGAGGCGGCCGTCCACCCAGACGCGCGCCCTGTCGTCGACGCCTTCGAGGTGCAGCAGGTAGCGGCGGCCGGGCACCGGACGCAGGGAGAACCGGCGCCGGTAGCGAGGTTCCTCGCAGGTGTCGGCGCCGATGCCGGACGCCGCCGACTCGGGCGGGAATGGCACCTCGATGGTGTGGTCGTAGCTCAGGGTCAGCGGGTCGTCGCCGGGGGTGCCCGTGGTGAACTCCCAGGCGCCGTCGAGGCTGATCCAGCCGGGCCGGGCCAGCGTCGGTCGGGGGTGCATCGCGGCGACATCATCGTCCATGCACCGACCCTAGCGAGCACCCGCCACCGGACGTGGGGGACGCGGCGTTGCGAGCGGGCTGCGCGCCCCTGGGGCGAGGGCTCGGGTTCGATGACGGCGGCTGGGATGGCCTCAGCCGCTGCGGCCTCGCCGGCCGGGCAGGACGCGCACCACGGCGTCCACGACGGCGGGCTGACCGAGGAGAACGCCCAGCAGCACCGCCCCGACGCCGAGCGCTTGAGTGGGGCCGAAGACCTCCCCGGCAACAGTGATGCCGAGCACAGTCGCCACCAGGGGGTTCACCAGGCCGAGGGTCCCCACCGATGCCGCGCTGAGGCGCCGCAGCCCACGGAACCAGACCACGTAGGCGACGCCCGTGCCGACGATGCCGATCCAGGCGTAGCCCAGCCAGCCTGCGGGGGTGATGGCGGGCGGCGGGCCCTCCACGAGGGCGGCGAGCACCGCGAGGAACAATCCGCCCGCGACGAGCTGCCAGGTGGTGAAGGTGAGCATGTCGACGGGGGGCGACCACTTCTTGATGTAGATGAAACTCAGGCTGCTGACGGCCACCGATCCCAGGGCCGCGAGGACGCCGATGCCGTCGACGACGAACCCGGCACGCAGCACGAGGACGCTGACCCCGATCACGCCGAGGATGCCGCCGAGGATCGCGGCGCCGGTGGGCCGCTCGCGGAGCATCGCCCAGGCGAGCGCCATGATGATGAGCGGTCCGGTGGCCTGCAGCGTGGAGGCCAGCCCGCCGGGGAGGCGGTAGGCCCCGACGAAGAGCAGGGCGAAGAACAACCCGAAGTTCCCGATCCCGAGGACGGCGGCTTTCCACCACCACGAGCCGCTCGGGAGGGTGCGGCGCCACGCGAGCATGACGAGCCCCAGCGGGAGGGCCCGCATGGCGGCGGTGAACAGGGGCCGGTTCGGGGGCAGCCACTGTTGGGTGACCAGGTAGGTCGTCCCCCAGGCCAGGGGCGCGATCAGCGTGAGGGCGACATCCTGGCCGCGTCCGCCGCGTTTAGTTTCCACGGAAGACATAGTAGCGTCCGTGGAAGATAACGCTAGCCTGGGGGCGTGCCGAGCCGAGACGCCGCCGCCCGCGGACCCGCCCCTCGCATCGCGCCCCGCGCCCCCGAACCCGGCCCGTGGCAGCCGGACGCCGTGGACGACATCGTCGCCCAGTGGCGAGCCCAGCGCCCGGAGATAGACCCCTCCCCGATGCTGCTGTTCGGCCGGCTGCACCGGCTCGCCGCCCTTCTCAACGCCGAACTGGAGGCCACGTTCAGCGGCTTCGGCCTCGGCGAGGGCGAGTTCGACGTGCTGGCCAGCCTGCGTCGGGCCGGGGATCCGTACACCCTTTCCCCCGGCGCCCTGGCCGCCGCCACCATGGTCACATCCGGGGCCACCAGCAAGCGGATCTCCCGTCTGGAGGCGCGCGGACTGGTGCGCCGCACCACCTGTGACGACGATGGCCGCGGTCGCCGCATCACCCTCACCGCCGAAGGCCTCAGCCTCGTGGACAGTGCCGTCGAGGCCCACCTCGCCAACGAGCGACGCCTCCTCGCCCCCCTCGACGACGCCCAGCGCGCGACGCTGACAGCCCTGTTGCGTCATTGGCTCGCCACCGTGGAGCCCCCCTCCGTGCACGGCTGACCAACCCCCAGCGGCATCCCGATCACCCCTGCCCGCGTCTCACGTCGCGGACCACCCCGTGGCTATTCATCGCCCAACGGCGATAACATCGACGCATGACGACAATCAAGGTGGTTGCCGAGGCTCCGGTGCGGCAACCCGACCCCGAGATGGCCACCCTGTTTCATGCCTTGTCCGAGCCCACGCGGCTGGAGATTCTGACCCACCTGGGCAGCGGAGAGCACCGCGTCCGCGATCTCGTCGAGCACCTCGGGCTGGCACAATCCACGGTCAGCAAGCACCTCGCCTGCCTGCGGGACTGCGGCCTGGTCGCGGTGCGGCCGCAGGGGCGGTCGTCCTGGTTCTTCCTCGCCGCTCCGGA
>NZ_DAIOIA010000179.1:0-3823 GCF_036744435.1 Propioniciclava sp.
TCCTCAACGACGTGACCATTACGCAGGCCTCTTCGGTGTGGGAGATCCGCGCCGCGGGCCCGCACCTGACGCGGCGGCAACTGTTCACCTCGGGCATGCGGATCGGACGCGACCACATCGCGTCCACCATCTACACGATCGTGTTCGCGTATGCGGGCGCGTCCCTGTCGCTCCTGCTGCTGCTGTCGCTGTACGACCAGCCACTGAACCTGCTGCTGTCGACCGAGCAGTTCTCCGAGGAGATCATCCGCACCCTGGGCAGCGGCATCGGGCTGGTGCTCAGCGTCCCGCTCACCACCGGCGTCGCCGCGCTCACGGTGGCGGGGTCGGGAGTCGTCAAGGCGCCCGGCCCGGCCCGTCCTCGTCGCGCCGCGTGAGGCAAGCGGGGGAACTACATGTGTGTAGTTTTCCCCAGGTTGTGGATAGGGCTGTGCACAACCTCAGGACAACTCTTTGAGCCGGGCCTCCTCGGCCAGGACCTCACGATGCACCGTCCGTTCGTGCTCCAGCCACGCGGGCGGGTCCGCGATCAGGGCACCGATCTGGTCGGCGTCCAGTGCGTCGGTGACGCCGCCGCGGGCCAGTCCTGAACGAGATATCCCCAGCTTCTGCGCAACCACGTCGCGCGGGAACGGGCCATTGCGTCGCAGGTCGACCAGCCACGCGGGCGGGTCGTCGCGCAGGTCGTCCAGGTCGGCGCGCGTGATCGGGGACGCCTGGAACTCCGCCGGGGTCGCCGGCAGGTAGACGCCGAGCTTCTTTGCCGCGGTCGCGGGCTTCATCGTCTGGCTCACAAGGGCCAGCGTATCCGCGCGATAGCCTGCCTCCGTGACGGAACGGCAGCGACTTCGAGTGGGGTTCGTCCCCGGGGTGACGCTGCGTAAGTGGCGCACCGTGTGGGAAGAGCGCTTTCCGCGCGTCCCGCTGGAGACGATCGAGGTCACCGAGGAGGAGCAGCGGCGGGCCCTCCTCACCGGAGCCGTCGACCTCTGCCTGGTGCGGCTCCCTCTCGACACCGATGCGCTCCACCTCATCCCCTTGTACGAGGAGGTGTGCGTCGCCTGGTCGTCGAAGGACCACCCCCTTGAGGCGGTCACCGAGCTGACCCTGGAGGACCTGGCCGGCGAGGTCCTGCTGACTTCCCCCACGCCGGACGCGATCCAGCAGGCGGCCTTCGCCGACGCCGTCTTGCTGGTGCCCATGTCCATCGCCCGCACGTTCAGCCGACGCGACATGGTCTACCGGCCGGTGACCGACGCCCCCACCACACGCATCGGGCTCGCCTGGCGCGCCGACGACGAGCGCCCCTGGATCGCCGAGTTCGTCGGGGTCGTCCGCGGCAGGACCGCGAACAGTTCCCGTACCGCCTCCGAGCGGGCAGCCCAGTCCGGGAGTGCGGGGGCCAGCGGACGAACCGGGCAGAGGCAGGCGGCCCGCCGCGACGATCGCCGCCCGCGGCGGGGTCCCGGTACAGGCCGCGGTCGGCGCCGCTGAACCTGTCCGGGCGACCGCCAGGCGCGAGCGGGAGGCTCGCGGCGCGTCCTAGGCGGCGGCGAGGTGGCCGGTGATGACCAGGTTCTGCAGCGACCGGCCCTGGGTGCGCTGCAGGCAGGTGATCACGACGACGCGTCCCGGCTCGTCGGTCCACAAGGTGCCCGTGGTCGGCAGGGCGGTCTTGTCGATGAGCTGCGAGCCATCCACCACGTAGTCGATGCCCCCCACCGTCATCGCGTCCCCCGCCGTCACGCGGGCGGTGGCGCTCGCCACGTCGAAGAGGTAGTTGCCCGGGGCGAACCCGCGATTGACCGAGTGCATCACCACGTACACCGTCCCGTCGGCAGCCTGGTCAAGACCCACCCCGAGGTTGCGGACGCGGTAGGCCTGCACGAAACCGGGCGGCGTCAGCGCGGAGCGGACCACGGACAGTTCGCCCATCGGGACGTCCATCCCCAGCGCTGGGACGGCGAACCGCAGCCCGCTGTCCGCGACGACGTCCATCTCAGCGATGACGCCCGCGTCCGGGACATCGCCCTCCCCCAGCGCGACGGCGTTGCCCTCGAGATCGACCGGCGCGCCCGCCCGCAGGACCAGGCTGCTCGCCACGAGGACCACGCCCGCCAGGAAGAGCACCAGGAAGAGCACCAGAACGGAGCGGCGCGGCGCGCGTCGACTGCGCGCGGCCTGATCGTGCGGGCTCATGGGTACTCCCTTCCTCGTCCAGCCTAGGAGGCGGCGAGGGCGGGAGGGTGCGACCCCTCCCGCCCTCGCCGCAGTGTGACTCACATCACACCAGGTGGATCACTCCATCCGGCTACGCCGAGCCAGGACGAAGGTCGTACCCGCAGCACCCACCACCAGCAGCGCCAGACCCGCGTACAGCACGCCGCCCGGAAGGGCCTCACCGCCGGTGTGCACCGACGGACCCGTCGGAACGGTCGGGGTGTGCGTCGTGGTGCAGCCCTGCTCGGTGCCGGCGACACAGTTGGACGGGACGCTCGGGTTGCCCGGGTTGTTCGGGTTCTCCCCGCTTCCCACCACGAGGTTCACCAGCGTGTCCGCCTCGGTCACATCCGAGTTGACGGTCACCCGGTAGGTGAGCGTCACGGACTCGCCGACGGCCAGGTCGCCGGTCCAGGTCAACGTGCTGACCGACACCGTCGGAGCCGCACCCACCGAAGCCGATGCCGATCCGCCGACGAAGGCCGCGTGGGCCAGCACACCGGACAGGTCATCCTTCACGGCCACGTTGGTCAGGTCGGTGTTGCCCGTGTTCCGCGCCACCACCGTGTAGGTGATGGTCTGGCCCGGCTTCACCGTGGCCCCGGACGCCGGATCGGACGACTTCGCCACCGCCAGCCCCGGAATCCCCGGGGTGTGGCTGGTCGTGCAGTCCTGCTCCGAACCCGTCACACAGTTCGACGGGACGTTCGGGTTGTCGGGATTGTTCGGGTTGGTTCCCTCACCCGTCACGTGATTGACCAGCACATCCGCGGCCGTCACGTCATCGTTGATCGTCACCTGGTAGGTGAGCGTCACCGTGCCCTCGACAGCCAGGTCACCGGTCCACGTGAGAGTGGTGCCGCTGACCGTCGGGGCCGCACCCGTCGACGCCGTCGCCGAACCCGCCACGTACGTGCCGTGGTTCAGCACCGCCGCCAGGTCGTCGTCCACCGTGACGTTGGTCAGGTTGGTGTTGCCCGTGTTGGACGCCACCACGGTGTAGGTGATCGTCTGGCCCGGGTTCACCAGGGAACCCGACTCGGGATCCGAGGCCTTCTTCACGGTCAGCCCCGGAATGCCCGGCGTGTGCGACGTGGTGCAGTCCTCCTCCGAACCCGTCACACAGTTCGACGGAACGCTCGGGTGGTTCGGGTCGTTCGGGTTGGTGCCCTCACCCGTCACGTGATTGACCAGCACGTCCTCCGCCGTCACGTCGGCGTTGACCGTCACCTGGTAGGTGAGCGTCACCGTGCCGTCGACCGGCAGGTCACCCGTCCAGGTCAGCGTCGTGCCGCTCACCGTCGGAGCCGCACCGACCGACGCCGTCTCCGAACCCGTCACGTAGGCGCTGTGGTTCAGCAACGCCGCCAGGTCGTCGTCCACCGTCACATTCGTCAGCGGCGTATCACCCGTGTTGCGTGCCACCACCGTGTAGGTGACCGTCTGGCCTGGGTTCACCAGCGAACCGGATGCCGGATCCGACGACTTCGCCACGGCCAGGCCGGGGACGCCCGGGGTGTGGGTGGTCGTGCAGTCCTGCTCCGAACCCGTCACACAGTTGGAGGGGACGTTCGGGTGGTCCGGGTTGTTCGGGTTGGTGCCC
>NZ_DAIOIA010000180.1:0-3761 GCF_036744435.1 Propioniciclava sp.
CCCAGTCCTCGGCGCCGTAACCCTCAGTCCTCGGCGCACGCAGCCCCAGTCCTCGGCGAGGACCGCACCCCAGGTCGCCGAGGACTGAGGGTCAGGCTGCCGAGGACTGAGGGTCTGGGTGCCGAGGACTGAGGGTCTGGGTGCCGAGGACTGAGAGTTTGGCGGTCGAGGACTCAGGAGTGTGTGTTGTGGGGCTCTGCGGTGGCTAGGGGGTGACCTTGACGATGCCGTGGGCTCCCCGTTCGGCGTCCACCATGATGTGGGAGACCACCGGGTAGTGGCCCTCCTCGGGGAAGCTCAGCTCCACGAATCCGCCCTGGGCCGGCTGGAGGGGCATCACCTGGGCGCCGCCGTCGGTGCCCCCGGACGCCGCCCGCCCCTGGCGCAGCGTGTAGGTGCCCTCGCTCCAGACGGTGTCGAACTGGCCGCCGACGATGTGGAACGCGCTGGCCCGGTTGGGCCCCGCGTCCAGCACCCAGAACCGGACCCGCTCCCCCACCTTCGCCGTGAACGGGGTCAGGTCGTATTGGTTGGCGATGCCGTTGAACACCACCCGGTCGGGCTTCTCGGCGACCACCTTGTCGGAGTCGACCTCCTGGGCCTGGTCCGCCGCGGTGGCCGCATTCGCCAGGAACACCTCGCTTTGGACGAGCACGTAGCTGCGGTCCACGGGGTCGAGCCCGTCTGGTTCGATGACGACCGCGCCCGTCATGCCCGCCGCGATGTGGGTGCTCATGGGCATCGTCGAGCAGTGGTACATCCAGATCCCGGCGCGTTGGGCGGTGAACCGGTAGGTGAGCGTCTCGCCGGGCGCGATGGTGCGCATGGGCTTGTCGGGGGCGAGCGCGCCCGCGTGGAAGTCGATGGAGTGCCCGATGCTGCCGTCGTTGACCAACGTGATCTCGAACACGTCCCCGACGCGCCCGTGCAGGGTCGGGCCGACGCCGCTGCCGTTGAACGTCCACCGGGTCTGCCACAGCCCCGGCGCGACTTCCAGGGGCACCTCGGTCACGCGCAGGGTCAGCTTGTGCTCGCGCTCAGCACCCAGCGGTGCCAGCACGGGGTCAAGAGGGGCGCTCAGGCTGTCAGACGGATTCGCGGGGATCGCCGACCCCGTGCCGCCTGCATGGCTGGTGGTGTCGTGACCCGAGCTATCGGCTTGCGGCGTCCCCTCGACCACCACGTCGAGGGTCATGCCCATCTGCCGGTGCCCGGCGACCGAGCAGTAGCCCTGCACGGATGCGCCGATTACCCCCGCATCGAGTTCGACGGTCTGTCCGGGCGCGACGCGCGGGGTGCGGGCGCTGCCCAGGATCAGGTCGTGGGCCATCGCCGCGTCGGCGTTGTGGAGGACGACGACGAGCCGGTCCCCGGCCGGGACGACGATCCGGTTGGGGGTGAACGTCATGCCGCGGGCGGTCACCTCGACGCGCGTCGTGTTGCCGGTGGGCGCGACGGCGACGCTCTGCGCTGTGGGGGTCGTCGTGACGCCGGACGCCGCGGGATCGACGGCGACGCCGACGGTGATGGCCAGCACCAGCGCGGCGACCCCGGCGACGGCCTGGTTCATCGACCACGGGACGCGTTCGGACGCGGGGGCGGGCGGTTCCCCGGCGGCAAGGGCTCGGCGGGCGCGGGCGGACGCCTTGGCTCCGCCGAGCAGCAGGGGGAGGAACGCCGCCAGCGCGACCAGGACGACGAGCGAGGTGGTGACTTTCACCCAGGACGCCACCGGCATCAGGAACAGCAGGAGGCCCGCGTTGATCACGATCAGCCGCACGCCCGCGAACCGGTCGAACCAGGCGGCCCCGGCGCGCACCACGGACGGCCCGCCGCCCATCACGGAGGGGATCAGGTAGGACAGCGCCCCGGACAGCAGTTGGGCGGCGAAGCCGACGGCGAACACCCCGCCCACCGTCGGGAGGGCGTCCGCGACCCCGGCCCAGGATCCGGTCGTCGCCAGCAGCCACCCGACCCACGCCAGGCCTATACCCGCCCACAGCAGGGCCGCGAGGACGGAGGCGGGGGCGAACTCGCGCAGCCCGTGGGCGCGCAGCGGCCGGATCAGGGCGCGTCCCCACCAGATCAGCCCGGCGACGTAGCCGAGCAGGCCCGCCAGGGCGAGCGGGCTCCAGCCCACCAGTGCCCCGGCGATCAGGACGCTCAGGCCGACGAGTTGGAGGGGCAGGGCTTGGCGGGCCAGCGTCTCGGCGCGCTCATCCATGCGGGTGCGCAGCATCGTGGGCCAGAAGGTGACCAGGGTGCCGGTGACGGTCAGCCCGATCCAGCCGAGCAGGTTGGCGCCCAGGTGGGCGATCAGGAGCCGGCCGTGCCACTCTTCGGGCAGGCCGAACGCGAGCGCCGCCCCGAACCCGACGCCGACGGGCAGGCAGCACGACGCCGCGATGTAGGTGCGGGTGACGATCCGGAAGCGGCTCGGCAGCGCCGCCCGCAGGACGCTCACCAGGTGGGCCCCGTGCCAGATCACCGCGGCCGAGACGGCGGTGGCGCCGAGGACCACCAGCGGCCACACGTCGAGCGGGACGCCGAGGAACACCATCAGGGCCCCGACGCCGAGCAGCCCGATGCGGACGTCCTGGCGGCGGCGTCCGGCCTCATCGGGCACCGTGTGCAGCAGGGTGTGGGCGAAGTGCTCGCTCCACACCATCGCCGAGTGGGTCAGCGCCCCGAGCAGCACCAGGTGGATCATCAGCCAGGTGGCGCTCGGCACCCACCGGTGCACGATCGCGATCACGACGGCGGCGGCCAGCCAGCCGAGCGCGACCCGGTCGCGAAGCCGACGTGCCCGGGGACGCCGCGGCGCGGGGGCGTCGAGCCGTGCCGCTGCTGGGATCGACGCCGGGCCGGGGCTGGCGTCCTGCTCGGGGGTCGTCATGCCCGGACGGCGCTGAACGCGGCCGTCGCGGCGAAGGCGAGCAGGGAGAGCACGGTGACCACCGATCCGATCTGCCAGGGCAGCCCCCGGCCAAGGATGTCGCCGACGACGCGGAGCACCAGGCCTGCGTGCAGCAGACCGAGCGGCACCCACATCGCGGGCCGATACGGGAGGGGCCGCCCGAGGACGGCCGGGAAGATGAGGGGCGCGTGGGCCATGATCATGGACACGCCGAACCCCAGGAAGACGGCGTGGACGACCACGTCGTAGGCGGCGTCGCCGCCGGGTACCCCGCCCACGAGCCAGACCAGACCCGCGACGCCCAGCCAGGCGTAGCCCGCCAGGAGGGCGGCCCCGTTGTAGCGGCGTAGCCCCTCGGTGCGGACCATGCGGCGGGCGACGTCGTCGCGCAGCAGCCAGGCGGCGGTGGCGAGGGTGGCCAGGCCGAAGGCCCGCGTCCCGATCGCGGGCCACAGCAGGCTTCCGGACGCGGCCAGCACCAGCGCGGACGCCAGCCCGACGAGCCGGGGCACGGCGCGAGCGCCCAGGGAGAGTTGGGCGAGTTCGGCCCGTTCGGCGGCGATGGTGAGGATGAGGAAGGCCTGCAGCAGGGGCAGGATCGTGAACACGTCGACGCTGAGCCACAGGCAGGCCGCCAGCAGCGCGGGAACGGTGGAGAGCACCTGGACGGCCACGAGCGGCAGGGGCGCGCGGCGCCAGAGCGCGAGGTAGACCAGCGCGAAGGTGAGGCAGCCCTCGATGAGGAGGAGTTGGCCCAGCATGTGGGCTCCGGCGACGAGCGCGAGGCCACCGCAGGCCAGCAGCGCGGGCGCGAGGTAGGCCCAGGTCTGACGTAGCGCCTGGG
>NZ_DAIOIA010000181.1:0-3727 GCF_036744435.1 Propioniciclava sp.
AGGCAGCAGTGGTGTTCGGGGCCGGTGAGGGTCCGCGGTTCAGTGAGTTCGCCGAGCCGCAGGTGGTGCCCGGCCATGAGGTCGTCGAACTGGTGGCGGCGGCCATTCATCCGGTGGTGCGGTCGAAGGCATCGGGGGCGCACTACTCCAGCGCTGGGGCATTCCCGCTGATCCCGGGCGTCGACGCCGTCGCCCGGACCGCGGACGGCACCCTGGTCTACACCGGCGGCGTCGAGGAACCCTATGGCACCTTCGCCGAGCGGATGTCGGTGCCGAGCCGCGTCATGGCGCCGCTCCCCGAAGGCGCCGACCCGGTGGCGGTCGCGGCAGGGATGAACCCGGGCATGGCGTCCTGGATGCCGCTGACCGGGTACCTCGAGGGTCACGCGTCCCTCGGGGCGGTCCTCATCCTCGGGGCGACCGGCATGGCAGGCGGGCTCGCCGTGCAGAACGCGCTCGCGGCCGGGGCGTCGCGCGTCATCGCGGTCGGCCGCAACCCCGAGAAGTTGGCGCGCGTCGCTGGCCCGAGCGTCGTGACGGTCGCGCTGGCGGGGGAGCGAGAGTCCGATGCGGCGTCGATCGCCGCCGCCCTCGGCGGGGCCATGCCCGCGCTGACGCTGGACTTCCTGTGGGGCGGCGTCGCCGAGGCGACCTTCGCCGCGATGGCCACCCTGCCCGGAGCGGCCAGTGAGTACGTGGAGATCGGCGGAATCGCCGGAGCGGAGGCGAGGGTGCCGTCCGCCCTGCTACGCAGCCGCCCGTTCCGGCTCAGTGGCAGCGGGATCGGCTCGTTCGACATGCGCCGCTACCTCACCGAAGCGCGGCGCTACGTCGGGATGATTGCCGAGGGTCGCGTCACCGTGGAGGCGTCCGGCCACCCGCTGGAGCAAGTCGCGGAAGCCTGGGCGGGCAGCCAGGATCCGCGTCCGGTGCTGACCTTCTGAGGTGGGGCTGGCGGGACGTGCCAGCGCTGAGGCTCGCCGCCTGTGAGGAAGCGCCGCCAATGCGAGCCGTGCCGTATCTGGTTTTTCGGGTACCGTGGGAGTATCTGGATTTCTCGATATCAACCGGGCATCGGGAAAAGCCGATGGAGGTTCATCTATGGTCGCCTACACCGCCCGTTTGCGTTCCCCCGCTGACGTCGGCCTGGCCGTCCAGCAGGCGCGCCTCGCGCGCGGGCTCTCGCAGACCGAGTTGGCGCAGGAGTTGGGTGTCACCCAAAGCGCCATCAGCGAGATCGAGACCGGTTCAGGGACGATCTATCTGCGGCGTTTGCTGGGTATCGCCCGGGCCACGGGGCTAGAACTGACCGCCACGTGGGAGGGTGAGGATGCGCCTCGCGGTTGAGTTGTACGGCACCCGTGTCGGGACGCTGATCGGGGAGGCCCGCACCTTCGACATGACGCCCACAGCGGAGGGCGTCGCCACGTTCGGGACGAACAGTCCCGTGCTGTCGGTCGCCCTTCCGTTGTCGCCGCGGCAGCGTCGCGATCAGGCCGGACGGCGTCGGAACTGGTTCGCCGAACTCCTTCCCGAGGGCGACCAATACGACTACCTGCTGGCCCAAGGCGGGCTGCCTCGTGGGGACACGCCCGCCTTCTTGGCTCGCTACGGTCGCGACGTGGCGGGCGCCCTGCAGGTGTGGGATCTCGACGACCCCACCGAACCTGCGATACCTGGCATTCGCGCCGTATCGGGGCGGGATGTGCGCACGCTCCTGGAGGATCCCCTGGGGGCGCCCTTGGGGAACGACGCCGCCGGGGGCAAGACGTCGCTGGGTGGCGTGCAGTCCAAGGTCGTCCTGGTCAGGACCGACGACGGCTGGGCGCAGGCCCTGGGCGGGTACCCGACGACCCACATCCTGAAACCTCAACTGCCAGGTCACGCGGCCAGCGTCATCTATGACGAGGAGTACGGCTCCCGGCTCGCCCGATGCCTGGGGCTGGCGTCCTTCGCGACGACGATTCAGCAGTTCGACGGGCTGTCCGCTCTGGTCATCGAGCGTTTCGACCGCTTGGGTGGCGTCCGCGTCCATCAGGAGGATTTCAGCCAGGTGCTGGGCGCGAGCCGCAACCAGAAGTATCAGGAGATCGGTGGGGTCGTCAGCCTGCGGCGGGTGGCCGCCACGCTGACGGCGCACGCATCCGAAGCCGACCTACGTCGGCTCGCGCAGATGGTCGTCTTCGCGGTCGCGATCGGCAACCTGGATCTGCACACCAAGAACCTGGGGCTCCTGCACCCCGCCGACGGCGACGTCACGCTGGCCCCCGCCTACGACATCGTCCCCCAAGCGCACCAGCCTGGACATGGACGGATGGCCCTGGCTGTCAACGGCGTCTACCGTCACGAGGACATCACCCGCGACGATCTGATGGCCGAGGTCGCCGCGTGGGGGCTGCGTCGGGCAGGGGTTGTCGTCGACGAGGCGCTGGAGCACGTGGCTCAGGGGCTCGACAACGAAGTCCCCCTCGATGGTGCCTTCCCCGGGCTGCACGAGCAGGTGCGCGGGTTTGTGGCGAACCTGCGCGCGGGCCGCGCGGTCGGGCGCACCTGAGCGGGTCGGTGAGGCGCGGTGGGGTTGTCCATTGTCGGGCGCCCCCTGCGAGACCCGGATCAGGTCCACCTCGGCGTTGGGCAGGGTCGAGCCGATACGCTGCCGGACCCACGCCCATGTCCTTGTCCGTAGGTCGGCGTCCGGCACCCTGTCGCTTAGGCTGGGCATCACCCGCACTACCCCTCGTCTTCACTCGCCGCTGACGAGGAGCTCACCCCCACGTTTCCAAGGAGCTTCACCCATGCACGTTGAGAAGAGAATGTGGCGCATCGACGGGGACGAGCCCCGCGCGGTGTCGACCGCCACCGCCCCCGCGCAGGCGGATCTGCAGGCGTTGTTGCGCCGTGATCCCTCGCTGCTGGGGGAGCGGTTGCTGGTGATCGGAAGCCAGGTCGCCACGGCGTCCGGCGTCCCGTTGGACGTCCTGGCCGTGGACGCCGACGGCGGTCTGCATGTGGTGGAACTCGCCGGCGACGCCGCCGGGCATGAAGTGGTGGCGCGGGCGCTGGATCACGGGTCCTGGGCGGCGGGCCTGTCGCGTGGTGAGGTGCTGGCCCTCGCCACCCGGCATCTCGCGCAGCCGTTCGAGGCGGCATTCGAGGACGTCTTCGGCGGCACGCCACCCGACGACCTCAACCATGACGTCCACCTGACCGTGGTCGCGGGGGAGCCCGAGGCGCACCTGGACCGCATCGTGCGCTACCTGCGTCCGTTCGGCGTGCCGGTGACCGTGGTGTTCCTGTCCTCCTTCGAGGACGACGGACGCCGCTACCTCACCCGGTCATGGCTCGGCGACGACGACGACCCCACCGAACCTGGACGCACGGGCAGGCGTGCACCCTGGAACGGCCGCGACTGGTACGTCTCCTTCGGCGGCGACCGCCCCTGGGAGGACGCCCGAACCCATCAGTTCGTCTCCGCGGGCGCAGGGGCGTCCGCCGCGGCGGCCCTGAGGTCACTGCCCGTGGGAGCCCGGGTGTGGGTCAACATCCCCGGCAGCGGCTACGTCGCCGTCGGCACCACCCTTGCCGAGGCGTCCCCCGCCGACGAGGCCAAGGTGCTGGTCGGCGGAGCGTGGGTCCCGCTGGCGGACCAGCCCCGCAGCGGCGGCTTCCGACGCAGCGAAATCGACGGCGACGACGCCGAATGGGTCGTCCCGGTCACCTGGCTCGA
>NZ_DAIOIA010000182.1:0-3651 GCF_036744435.1 Propioniciclava sp.
ATGACACCCGGCACGACTCCGGGCCGAGGTCCACAGGTCGGTCATCAGGTATTTCTGTGCTTGTTCAGAATGGGCCCTTTCCCGCAAAAGGGCGGGGTGTCGCGCGGGGCTCACTTCCCCAAAGCCAGCCGCACCGAGCGGCGATTCAGGCCCGTTCGCTCGGCGATCACCGTTTCCGCAACCCCAGCATCCGCAGTAGCGATGACCGCCCCCGTCAGCCGACCCATGGCCTCCCGCTCAGCCACGCGCGCCCGCGACCACTCCTGCGCGAGACCCTCCAGCGTGGCGTCCCCCACTAGCACCATGAGCGCGCCACTCATGGCTTCCCCCATCATCTCCTCGTCGGGATGCTGTCCGTGGTCCCGGCCCGGGTAGCGGGCGGCGATCATGTCGATCATCCGCTCGAAGGCCTCGCGCTGGTCCCCGGTCAGCTCGGTGTCGCCGAGCTCGTAGGGCTGCATGGTCATGCTGTCGGTCCTCCCGGGTTGGCGGCTGGCTATCTGTGTACCTGGGGATGTGCTCGATGACGGCCGGGGCATCTTCGGTTCGGTGGGGTCGGGGGATGTCGAGGGCGTCGAGTTGGGCGTCGAGCTCGTCGCGGCGGTGCTGCCACACGACCAGGGCGCGTTCCATGCTGCGCGCCATGCCCTGGCGGGGGTCCTCCTCGTGCTTTGGGCGGCGCCGGCTGGTCGGGGTGGCGTCCTGGTCGTGGATGCGTCGTTGCCAGTAGATGAGGTGGCTCAGCGTCAGGTCCATGGCGATGCACCAGGTGGTCTGGATCGCGCGGTAGCTGTCGGGGGTGTGGTTGTTGCGGAGCAGGAGTCCGTTGGGTTCGCTGTGGTGGCACCACCGGCACTGGGTGACCTCGGGGGGCGGTGGTGGGGCGCCTTGTCGACCGCCGTCGGTGTAGGGGATGAAGTCGAGCAGGTCGAGCTGCTGGTCTGGCTGGGGGTTCATCGGAGGATCTCCCCGGTGTCGGGGTCGACCTGGCTGCCGTCGACCAGGCGGAGGTTGGGGCGCGCTGTTGGTTCGGCCAGGAGGGCGGCCCGGTGGTGCTCGGCGAGTTGCTGGGTGAGGGTGGTGACGTCGCTGCCGTAGGCGCGTAGGCGTGTGTCGGCTTCGTTGAGGAGGCGGGCGTGGCGGCCGCGGGCGGGCCAGCTGGGGTGGTTGTCGTCGCACTGGTTCTTCAGGCGGGCTTTCATCCGGTCGATGAAGGCGGGGACGGCGTAGCGGTGCCAGTCCTCGAGCAGGTCGCTGGTGGTCGCGATGCCGGCACGTCGGCGTTGGTCGGCGAGCACGGCAATCTCGTGGACGAGGTGGGGGTGGTGGGGCCAGCAGGAGGGGATCATGCCGGCGTTGGGGTCCCACACGTACTCGCGGTTGAACCAGACCACGAACTCCTCCAGCCAGTCCCACACTTCCTGGCGTAGGAGCGGGTCCTGGCAGGTGGCCGGGTCCCACGGGCGCGGGAGCAGGGCCGGGTCGCCGAGCATCTCCTTCTGCTGGGCGGTGCCCTCTGCGGCGAGGTAGAGGTCGCGGTAGGCGACGGCCAACAGTGGGGTGTTGGGGGTGGGGAACGTCCACACCAGCGACTTGTCCGGTGTCCTATCCATCGTGGTCGGCCGCCTCGGTGAGTGCGTGCCGGCGGGCGTTGGCCAGGGCGGCGAGTTGGCGGGCCTCGATGGAGACCTCGTCAGCACGCGCACGCTCGACGATGGTGCGGGTGGCGTCGAGTTCGGCCAACAGTTGGCGTCCGGTCTTGCCCTCGATGCAGCGCGACAGCTTGGCGATGATCGGGGGTGCGTTCTCGGGGACGACGAGGGCCTGCTTGGTGGGGATCTGCCGGACTTCCTCGGGTTTGAGGATGGCCATGTCCTCCCCGCTGACGCTGCGTCCACCCTTGCCGCCGGTCTGCCAGGTGGTGCGGGCGACGCGGACGCTGCCGACGAGTTCGGAGATCTCCCGGTTGAACCCGCCGTCCTTGCTGCCGCCGAACATGACCAGCACGTTGGTCAGGCCGAGCAGGGCGCGGGCTTCCTGCTCGCCGTACAGGGCGGCGAGCTGCCGCCACGTCTGTGCAGCCCAGATGAACGAGATGCCCAACGCTCGTTCGTTGGCCATCCGGATGCGGAGGGTGGGCAGGGGTGCGGTCGAGGGCAACTCATCGAGGCAGGCCAGCATCGGCGGGCACAGCTTGTTGTGCTCGCTGGCCGTGGCGAGGGCGAGGGCGGTGTCGAGGACGTGTTCGGCCAGGGCGGTCATCAGCGGGCTGGCGCTGGCGTAGGGGTCCTCGCGTCCCAGCAGGTAGATGGTGCCCCCGCGCCGGATGATGTCGGCGATGTCGGTGGCCGGATGCCCCGGACGCGGCATGCAGCGACGGCGGATGTCTGGCTGGAAGAACAAGGTCAACGCTTGCTGGACGGTGGTGATCGTGTTCCCGGCGGTGCGGTCGTCGCCGGTGAGCGCGCCGGTGAGCAGGCCGTGCCAGAACGGGGCGGCGTCGGGGTGCTCGCGCAGGATCTCGGCGGGTTCCTGAGTGGCGAGCGGGTTCGCGACCCAGCGCAGGACGACGTCGAGGGTCTGCCCGGTGAGCGCGGCCGCGTGGAAGTAGCCCTGCAGCACCTTGGCGGCCTCGGCGGCGTAGAACCGGGCTGCGGCGTCGCCGCTGCCGGAGGCGCCGGCCTTGACGGTGCCGGCGGTGAACGCCTTCGCCCGGCGTTCCGCCACCAGCGGGTCGACGCACCCGTCGATCGGGTTCCACACCAGTTCAGGTAGGCCCGGGACGGCGCCGAACGGGTCCAGGACGTGGCAGGGCCGGCCGTCGCGGGTGCGGGCCTGCCACGACAGCAGCAGGTCGGCCGGTTTGGTGAGGGTCACCAACGCTGCACCGGGGGCGGTGAGCAGGGCGGGGACGAGGATGTCGAGGGTCTTGCCCGAGCCCTGGGGGCCGATCACCCCGCAGGTGCGGTCCCACGGGCACCACAGGTCCCCGGCACGCGGGTGGTGGGCGCGGCCGATCCGCCACCCCACGTGGTGGGGGTCGAACCGGACGCGGCGTGGCTTGGCTTCATGGTGGGTGATCATGCTCATCGGAGTGCTCGCTTCTTGGGGTACAGGTCGGGGCGGATGACGTGGCGGACCTTGCGCAGGCGGCTCACGCCGAGGACGTTCTCGACTTGGGTGGGGGTGGCCATGCCGAGGATGCGGCCCGGCCCCCACCGCGCCCACCCCCACACGGTGAGGAGGGTGATCCCGGCCAGCAGCACGAGTTCGGCGACGATGATGCACACCAACACCGGGGCGGTCGCCCCGGCGGGTAGGGCGCCGTCGGCCAGCCCGGCGTGCGGGTCACCGGCCACCACGCCGGGGATGCTGGAAACCAGGGCGGTCGGGGTCGGCCAGTGCCAGCCGTACCCGGCCAGCCAGGTCGCGAGCCCGCGACCGGCGTGCAGGCCGTAGAACAGCACCAGGACCGCGCCGAGGAGGACGGCGAGGGGGATATCTCCCAGGTGAGCGGGTAGGGGTTGTGGCGGCGTTGCTGCTGCATGAACGGACTCCTTAACTAGGGCTGGACGAGGTTGGTCGGGGTGGGGTTAAACCGGCGCTAGCAATTATTCGAAGCGGTTGAAATGTCCATGCCACGAGGTGCGC